>NZ_JBNPLM010000009.1:0-64916 GCF_050313495.1 Collinsella sp. SGI.178
CCCAAGGACGCCACACGCGTGTAGCAAACGCCAGAGCAAAATAGCTCCAACACATCAAAGCCCGCTGGCAGATCTACATGAACTGCCGGCGGGCTTTCGCTATAGACAGACTCGGATTGCCGACGAGGCCTTACGCCTCGCGCTCGACCTCGCTCACGCACTCGTTCTTGATGGTGCCAACGAGCGACTGCAGCGCATCGACCACATGCGGGCGGATATCCCCTCCAATAAGTACAAGCATGATGTCATCGCCCACGGCAAGCTCACCGCTCGCCAGCCATACGCGCACATAGCCGATGCCGGGCATCGCACGCGTCGCTTCGATGGCAGACCGTACCTTGTCGGCGTCGTAGCCAAACACCATGCCGCTTACTTTATGACCCGGCGCCACGCCATCGGTCTTGACACCACGGGCCTCAGACTTGGGCGTTGCGCGCACCACGCCGTTATGCGTCAGGTACATACCGCACGCCGGTGCCGAGGCGTCGGCCTTGGCCTCGCGCAGCCACGCATCGACCGAAGGCATCAATTTGCCACTTTCAAGCATCGCTTCCCCTTTTTTCCGTCGTCGAGTAGCTAATTTGGGACGGGGCTCTTTTAGCTACCGCGGGCATGCAGAATGATTTTGCTGGGTTAGGTGACTGGGGTAGCTAAAAGAGCCCCGTCCCAAATTAGCTACTCTCGAACCACTTATTCCTCGACCGGTGTGAGCACCATGACGGCGCGCGTATTGCTAAATGACAGTGAGCGGCAGGTGATGAGCGTTACGGCCTTGGTTGCCGAAGACGCACGATCACTCGCATCATAGGCCTTCGCCGATGCTCCATCCAGCATTTCGGAAAGATAGTTCTT
This sequence comes from Collinsella sp. SGI.178, assembly GCF_050313495.1. NCBI lineage: Bacteria > Bacillati > Actinomycetota > Coriobacteriia > Coriobacteriales > Coriobacteriaceae > Collinsella > Collinsella sp. SGI.178. Next base: position 853 of record NZ_JBNPLM010000009.1, read on the forward strand.
TAGACCGTCTTCGCCATCGAAGCTCGGTGTGCGCGCTTTGTTATACGTATCCTCGACAATCTTGGTCACGAGCGGCTTGAGTTTATACGTACCGTCGCGCGTAATGTAGTACACATACTCGATGCTATCGAACTTTGCCTGGTCGGTTGTGTCCGAAATAATGTTGAACATCGAGCCGTCGTTCATATGATGGCCATAGATCGTGGTCTGCTGGTCCACCATACCGGGGGCCGTATCGTCGCAGTCCAGGAAAATTGCACCGGAAGCGTTGGATGTACCGTCAAACAACGTGTTGAGGTACTTGGAGTTATTGTTGGCCTGAACCACCGGATAATTGATAGTAGTATCCGGAACGTAAATCCAGCCGACAATCTCGGGGTTCGTCTGCGCAAGGGCATCAAAATCAACGACGGGGATGCCGCTGCCATCCTTATCGCTCACATATTGTTTCTCGATCTTTGCATACGAGTCGCTTGCCTGTTTGTAGCCAATTTGCGCATTGATGTAGATAGCCGCTGCGGCAACAATCAATCCGATTCCGACAATGATGAGCAAGATAGGGAAAATCGACCGACGTTTTTTGCGCGGCTGTTGGACATGTCCCGCCGAGTCCTTATGGGCCGGTGGCGTAGTACGCTGCGGCGATTTCGCCGTGCTATACGCCGAAGGACGGTATGCGGCAGGCGTATTCTGGCGCTGGCGGCGCTGCCCTGTCGGCACCACGGGGCGTGGGGCACGGGCATGCTGGGGAGAGGATGCCCGACCCTGCTGAGGCGCACGACTGTCAGCGGGCTTTGAAGGGTCGGGGATTTGAGAGGACCTAAAACGTTTTCCCTGATAGTCGGACATAACTCTCCTTATGGCACAAAAGGAATGGTGGCGATCTTACGCGCCAGCCATCTCCTGTTTCATTTTCTCAATGACCGTACGATACTCGGGGTCGCAAGCGCCCAGAATCTGTGTGGCGTAGATAGCGGCGTTCTTGGCGCCGTTGATGGCAACACAGGCTACGGGCACGCCCGAAGGCATTTGCACCATCGACAACAGCGAATCCATGCCGCCCAGGTCACTCGTCTTCATAGGAACACCGATAACCGGCAGCGGCGTAAAGGCAGCCACGACACCGCCCAAGTGAGCGGCCTTGCCGGCGGCGGCGATAATCACCTTGATACCGCGATCGGCAGCAGTCGAAGCCCACTCGTGAACCTTCGCCGGCGTGCGGTGCGCGCTTGCGATCACGAGCTCATAGGGCACGCCCAGCGCCTCGAGCTCGGCGGTGCAGCCTTCCATAACGCCCAGATCGGACTTGGAGCCCATGATGATCCCGACAACCGGCTTCTGATCTGCCATAAATAAAGACCTCCTGTTGAGAGCGGTGACGCGGCCAATCCGCGACCCTTAACTACTGAGAGTAGTATAGCCGCTCCCGTCCCTGCGGTCTGTTGGTGCTCTGCGGCGGCCCGGTGTTTTCATCTTCACTCCGGTTGCTACGCAAAGTCGTTCAGATGAAAACACCGGGCCGCCGCAGAGCACCTTCGACCTACCGGGAATTGCCATGACGTACGTTGGCTGAAATAATGAGCTTCCCTTGCTTCGCAAAGTCGCTCAGCTAAATAACCCAGCCCGCCGCGGGGCACCCGGGGACCTACCGGATATTGCCATGACGTACGTTGGCTGATTTGGTTTGGAATGGGAGGTTGACGAGGCTGAAAGTCCCTCCTACATAACGTGGGCGCCGTCGTTCGAATGAACGACGGCGCCCACACTCAATTTTATTCAGCCCCAGTCATCGCGCAAAGCCCCTTCTGCAGCACACGGTGCAACCGAGTCACCGCAGGCCGGGGCGGGAGGCGGACCTTTCTCTCGGAAAACTTCGCGAAGCCCAGTTTCCGAGAGAAAGTGTCCGGCTGCCGCCCCGGCCGACCAGGTCACATTACACCGTGTACTGCGGCAGGTCCTGCAGGGCGATGACGTCCATGCCCATGTCGTTGGCGCTGCCGTGGCCCTGCTGGTCCTCGCGCACCGCCTCGATAGCGCTCACGTAGGTGTTGGCGGCAGACATCGCCGTCACGCAGGTCACGCCGCGGCGCACCGCCTCGGTGCGCAACAGATAGCCGTCGCCGCGCGAGCCCGGGCCGTACGGCGTATTGATGATCACCGCGATCTTGCCATCGGCGATAAGGTCACCGATGTTGGGACGTTCGCCGTCGTGCGGGCCGCTGATCTTTTCCACGACCTCGCACGTCACGTTGCCTCCACGCAGCACGCGCGCCGTACCCTCGGTAGAGCAGATGTCAAAGCCCAGATAGCGCAGGATACGGGCGACCGAAAGGATATGGCGCTTGTCGCGATCGCACACGCTAATGAACACCTTGCCAGCGCTCGGATCAGGCAGTTTGTAGTCAATCGCCAGCTGTGTCTTGGCGTATGCCTCGGGATAGCTCTTGGCGACACCCATGACCTCGCCCGTCGACTTCATCTCGGGCCCCAGGATAACGTCGGCTCCCGGGAAACGACCCCAGGGCATAACGGCTTCCTTCATGCAGAAGCAGTCCAGCTGGCGCTCGTCGCTCGGCAGGCCCAGGCTCGCGATGGAATCGCCCGCCATGATGCGCGCCGCGCACTTGGCCAGCGGCACGCCGGTGGCCTTGGAGATAAACGGCACGGTACGGCTGGCACGCGGGTTGGCCTCGATCACGTAGACGGTCTCGCCCTTGATGGCATACTGCACATTGACCAGGCCGCGAACTCCCAGCGCCATCGCGATGCGGCGCGTGGTCTCGCGGAGCTTCGCCTGCAGACTCTCACTAAAGCTAAACGGCGGAATGCAAGTCGCGGAGTCACCGGAGTGGATACCGGCCTCCTCGATATGCTCCAGAATACCGCCGATGTAGACCTCCTCGCCGTCGCACAGGGCATCGACATCGGACTCGATCGCGCCCTCCAGGAAGCGGTCGAGGTACACCGGGTAGTCGGGGCTAATGCGAGCAGCCTCGGCCATGTAATCGTGCAGATGCTCGGCATCGTAGGCGATCATCATGCCGCGGCCGCCCAACACATAGCTCGGACGAACCAGCAGCGGGTAGCCGATATGCGCGGCCACGGCCTCGGCCTCCTCAAACGAGGTGGCCTGACCCGCCGGCGGGTACATAATGCCCAGCTTATCGAGCAGGGCGGCAAAGCGCTCGCGGTCCTCGGCAAAATCGATGGCATCGGGCTTGGTACCCATGATGTTCACGCCGCTCTCCTCGAGCATGCGCGCCAGCTTAAGCGGGGTCTGGCCGCCGAGCGTCACCACGACGCCGTCGGGGCGCTCAACATCGATAACGTCCATGACGTCCTCGTAGGTGAGCGGCTCAAAGTACAGACGATCGGACGTGTCGTAGTCAGTCGAGACGGTCTCGGGGTTGCAGTTGACCATGATGGTCTCGAAGCCACGGGCCGCCAGCGCATAGCTCGCGTGCACGCAGCAGTAGTCAAACTCGATACCCTGGCCGATACGGTTGGGGCCGGCACCTAGAATCATCGCCTTGGGCTTATCTGCCGGCGTGGTCTCGTCGGGGGCAACGCACTTCTTGGCGACCGGTCTCGTGCGGTAGATGTTTTCGTAGGTCTTGTAGTGATACTCCGTGGCACTCGAGAACTCAGCAGCGCAGGTGTCGACCGTCTTCATGCTGGGAACCACGCCCAGGCCCTTACGGTAAGCGCGAACAAAGCGCTCGTCCGAGCCGGTCAGCGCGGCAATCTCGGCATCGCTCGTGCCATACTGCTTGAGCAGGCACATCGCGTCGGCGTCGATGTCCTCCACGCGCAGGCCGCGAATGCTCTCCTGGACCTGCACCATATCGTTGATACGGTTGAGATACCACGGATCGATGCCGCAGATGGCGTGGATGCGCGCGACATCCCAGCCACGACGCAGGGCCTCGACCACAAAGAAGATGCGGTGCTCAGTCGGGGTGCCCACGGCCTGAGCGAGCTCGTCGTCGCTCAGCTTATCGGCACCTTCCTTGCCACCAGCGCAAATGCCCTGATGTCCGTCCTCCAGCGAGCGCATGGCCTTGCCAAAGGCCTCCTCAAAGATACGGCCGATCGCCATGATCTCGCCCACGGCTTTCATGCGCGTTGTGAGCGTGGGGTCGGTACCCTTGAACTTCTCAAAGGCAAAGCGCGGCACCTTGACCACACAGTAGTCGATCGTGGGCTCAAAGCAGGCAGGCGTGGCTTTGGTGATGTCGTTGACGATCTCGTCGAGCGTGTAGCCCACGGCCAGGCGAGCGGCGGCCTTGGCGATGGGGAAGCCCGTGGCCTTGGAGGCCAGTGCGGACGAACGGCTCACGCGCGGGTTCATCTCGATGACGATCAGGCGACCGGTCTGCGGGTTCACGGCAAACTGCACGTTGGAGCCACCGGTCTCGACGCCGATCTTCTCCAGAATGGCGAGCGAGGCGACACGCATGCGCTGATACTCAAGGTCGGAGAGGGTCTGCGCCGGCGCCACGGTGATGGAGTCGCCGGTATGCACGCCCATGGGGTCGAGGTTCTCGATGGAGCACACGATGATGCCGTTGCCGGCGTGGTCGCGCATGACCTCCATCTCGTACTCTTTCCAACCCTCGATGGACTCCTCGACCAGTACCTCGTGGGCGGGCGAAAGCTCAAGGCCCTGGCTCACGATGGAGACGAGCTCCTCGTGGGTGTGCGCGATGCCGCCGCCGGCGCCGCCCAGGGTAAAGCTCGGGCGCAGCACGCAGGGATATCCCACGCGCTCGGCGATGGCCTCGGCGTCGGCCACGCTGTAGGCATGGCCCGAGCGCGCGACCTCCAGGCCGATCTCAGCCATGGCCTCGTTAAAGAGCTTGCGGTCCTCACCGCGCTCGATGGCGGCAAGGTCGCAGCCGATCATCTCGACGCCGTACTGGTCGAGCGTGCCGTCCTTTGCCAGCTCGACGGCGGCGTTCAGACCGGTCTGGCCGCCCAGCGTGGGCAGCAGCGCGTCCGGGCGCTCCTTCTTGATCACGCGCTCGATAAATTCGGCGGTGATGGGCTCGACATAGGTGCGGTCAGCCAGGCCCGGGTCGGTCATGATGGTCGCCGGGTTGGAGTTGACCAGGATGACCTCAAAGCCATCCTCCTTGAGCACCTTGCAGGCCTGGGCGCCGGAGTAATCGAACTCGCAGGCCTGGCCAATGACGATGGGGCCCGAGCCAATGACGAGGATGCGCTTGATGTCAGTACGTTTAGGCATGTTAGTTCTCCTCGGTCTCGGTCGTGGCGGAACCATTGTCGGCAAAGTTCCAGCCCTGCAGGCGGTCCTTCGCGGTGTCGATGTCCAGGTAGTTCTCCTCGCCGTCCATGAGTCGCGTAAAGGCGGTAAAGAGATAGTGGGCATCGGTGGGGCCGGGCGAGGCCTCGGGGTGGTACTGGACCGAGAAGCACGGGGCGTCGAGCAGCTGAATGCCCTCGGCGGTGCCGTCGTTGAGGTTCACGTGCGTCAGGCGAATGCGGCCAAAGCGCTCGTTCATCACGACGGGCGCGATACCACGGCGCACCCAGACGCGCAGATCGCCGTCGGCCGCATGCTCGGTCTCGCCGCCCGAAAGTTCGGGGACAAGCTTGCCCAAGCTGGGGAACAGCAGGCCAAAGCCATGGTTTTGCGCGGTAATTTCCACGCGGCGGCTGACCAGGTTCATAACCGGCTGGTTACCGCCACGGTGACCGAATTTGAGCTTTTCCATCTGGGCACCGCATGCCAAGCTGATCATCTGGTGACCCAGGCAAATGCCAAAGACGGGCACCTTGCCGATCAGCTGCTGCGCCTGCTCGTAGGTCTCTACCACGGCATCGGGGTCGCCGGGACCGTTGGACAAAAAGACGCCATCGGGATTCATGTCGAGTACCTGACGCGCGGGTGTATCCCACGGCACGACGGTGAGGTCGCAGCCAGCACGGACCAGACCCTCCAGGATGCCACGCTTGACACCGCAGTCGTACGCGACCACGTTGTGGCGGGCGGGAGCGGGGGCCGCAAGCGCAAAGCCATGCTCGGCAGGCAGATCGCTTCCGGCGAACGAATAGGGCGCAGGGCAGCTCACGGTCTTGACCAGGTTCTCCCCCACCAGCGTGGGAGCAGAGGCCAAGCGCTCGGCAAGCTCGTCGATATCGAGGACCTCGGTCGAGATAATGCCCATCTTGGAGCCATTGTCGCGCAGGTGGCGCACCAGGGCTCGGGTGTCGACGCCCTCGATAGCGACGATGCCGTGTGCGCGCAGGTATTCCGGCACGCTGACGGCCGAGCGCCAGTTAGAAGGCGTGGCACACATGTCGCGCACGATCATGCCGCGCATGGCGGGAGCACTCGCAGGGCGTACGTCATCGCCGGGGAAGGCGGACTGGATATCGGTCTCGTCGATGCCATAGTTGCCAATCTGCGGATAGGTCATGGTAACGATCTGGCCAGCATAGCTCGGGTCGGTCATAACCTCAAAGTAACCCTCGAGTGAGGTATTGAAGCAGACTTCGCCGGTCGCGGTGCCCTCGGCACCACATGCACGGCCATAAAAAATGGTCCCATCCTCAAGGTACAGGATGCAGGGACCGCAAGCACCCTTGCTGGTTTTGGCCAGCATGCGCTGGCACAGTTCGCTGGGCGCGATGGTGCGGGCGGCAGCGCCCGCAATATGGTTGTTCGCCATAGTTCTCCTTCCCGGTCTCTCGGGACCGGCTTAAAGGTGTGTAGTTAGGCCTCGCGGTATTCTAACCGTAAGTATGCCGTATGGCGTTAATTACATAGAATTGTTTACAAAATGATAATTATGACTTCTTATGCATAATGATTTTTCTGGGACGGGGATTAAAAAATCATTCTGAAAGCAGAGCTTTGTCGCTGAGTAGTCAATTTGGGACGGGGCTATTTTAGCTGCCCCGTCCGTCAATCAACCTAACCGTCGTGCCACCAGCCGGGGTAGCTAAAATAGCCCCGTCCCAAATTGACTACTCGCCAACCGCATACATGACAGAATGATTTTTTAATCCCCGTCCCAGAAAAATCATCCCGCGTGGGCTTGCGGCTCACGCGGGATGTCATCGTTCTATGTGGCTGCGGACTACTTTTGCTTGTCCTGCTCAAGTAATTCGGACGGGGTGCGGCCAAGCTTGCCGCCACGGAAAATCTCGCGGCCGTGCAGGCGGTGCTCCAGGTCACGTTCGGCCTTTTCCTCGTCAATCTTAGTCTGGCTCACCGCCGGGTCCTCGATGAGCGACGATACCGAGTTCACCTGTTTCTGAATACGCTCGGCAATGGTGTCATCCATGCTCACGATACGCATCTTCCAGTCGATATTGGTGGCGTTGGAAGAGCTCTTGGTCCAGACGAACGTCATGATGGCACTCTGGTGGCCCTGGGCGGGAAACATGCCAAAGAAGGAATCATGCTGAATCCTGCTGTCCTCGTCGATATAGGCGTGGACGTTATACACCACACGGTCAATCTTGTCGTTGAGCAGGGCATTGGTTGCGAGCGCCGCCGCCTGAATCTGACCGTTGGACAGCAACTCGAGTTCATTGGCAGAAGACGTGTCCAGCACCGTCACCTCAACCGTGCCCGTACCCTCGTCGGCCTCGTCGACGGTAAAATCGAGCGGGAACTGCGTAAAGCCGTTGCCCCATTCAAGTCCACCTTTGAGCGCGGTCGAGACGGTATCCACCGAAACGCTCTCGGAGAGGTTCGCGGTGTTCAGGCGTCGCATCACGCCGTAGCCGATCTGCATGCCCACAATCAGCACCAGGATGCCGATAACCACGGCCATGGCAGTTTTCGTAATGGTATGGCTCACCTGCGAACCCGAAGGATCGTCCTCGGACAGCGGGTCGATATGTTTTGCCTGGCTCGCGCGATCCTCGCTGCGCAGCCGCGCCAGTGTCGCCTTGTCACCGCGTTTGACGGCAGACTCTTTCTCGCGCATGCGCTCGGTACGCTTTTTGGCGAGTGTAGGATCCAAGACGCCGGATGCATCGATTTCGGAGAATAACTCCGTCACTTCTTCCGGAGTCAGATGGTTCTTATCAGCCATAACCTTCCTGTCATATCAATCAGTCGAGCTCGTGCGCACGCGCACCTTCGAACTGCATTCGATAGTAACGGGCATAAGTGCCGCCACGGGCGAGAAGCTCCTCGTGCGTGCCACGTTCCACAACGCGACCATGCTCAACGGTCGCAATCTCGTCGGCATGCTTAATGGTCGAGAGACGGTGAGCGATGATGATCGTGGTGCGGCCGCGCGCCAAGCGCTCGAGCGACTCCTGCACTGCCTCCTCGCTCTCGTTATCCAGAGCACTGGTCGCCTCATCCAAAATAAGGATCTTGGGATTTTTGAGAAACACGCGCGCGATGGCGACGCGCTGCTTTTGACCACCAGAAAGACGGCTGCCGCGCTCGCCCACCACGGTGTCATAGCCCTGCGGAAGCGACTCGATAAAAGCATCGATGTTGGCGCGATGGGCCGCCTCGGCGATTTCTTCTGCCGTGGCGCCCGGCTTGCCATAGGCGATGTTCTCGCCAATCGTTCCGTCGAACAGATAGACATCTTGCTGCACCAGGCCGATGGATTGGCGCAGGCTACGCTGCGTCACGTCGCGCACATCCTGGCCGTCAATGCTAATGGAGCCGGCGGCAACGTCGTAAAAGCGCGGCAACAGCGAACAAGTCGTTGATTTGCCGCCGCCCGAGGGACCAACCAAAGCGATGGTTTGACCGGGCTTAATGGACAGATCCATATGGTCGATAACGGGACGCGTCCCGTCGCCCGCGCCCAGCTCGACATCCTCGTAGCTAAAGCACACGTCGCGATACTCAACAGCGCCGGCCGTCACCTGCAGATCCGCAGCACCCGGCTTATCCTGAATATCGGGGACAGTCGAGAGCACCTCGTCCATGCGCTTAAAGCCGGCGATGGCTTTCTGATACGTCTCGGCCGAATTGACGAGCGTCTCAAGCGGCGTGCAGAACAGCGAAATGTAGAGCGCGAAGGTTGCCATATCGACCGCCTGCAGCTGGCCTTGGGCAACGAGCCAACCGCCCAGCAGCACCACGATCACATAGAGCACGCCCGAGAGCAGACCATACGTCGCGGTGTAGACGCCCATGGCGTGATACATGTTTTCCTTGGACGAAAGGTAGCGATCGTTAGAGGCACGGAACTTAGAGCGTTCGGTCTGCTCATTGGCAAAGCTTTTGACCACACGCATGCCCGCCAGCGAATCCTGCAGCTGCGCATTGATGCCGCTGATCTTTTTGCGGTTATCGCTAAAGACCTCGCGCATGCGCATATTCTGCCAAAACATAATGACCGCGAACACCGCCGTCACCACGGCCATGACGAGTGCGAGCACCGGCGCAATGGTAAACAGAATCACAAACGAGCCAATGATCTCGATACCGCAAATAATGATCCATTCAGGCACGTGGTGCGCCGCCTCGCAGATATCGAACAGGTCGTTGACCACGCGGCTCATCATGTCACCCGAGCTGTTGCGATCAAAGTACGCAAAGCTAAAACGCTCATACTGATCGAACAAGTCCTCGCGCATCTTGGACTCCATGCGCGCGCCCATCACGTGGCCCCAATAGCTCACAAAGTAGCGGCAGGCGCAGCGGGTGGCATACATCAGTACCAGTCCCACCGCGATCATACCGAGCGCCTGCATAATGGCAGTCTGGCCCTGGGTAAACAGCCCGCCGCACAGATTGCGCAGGATAATGGGAAACGCCAGGTCAATGGCGGCGAGCACCAGGGCGCAAATGGTATCGGCAACAAAAAGCCCCATCTGGGGCTTGTAGTAAGACAGAAAACGCTTCAGCATGTGATCCTCAAAGAAATATCAGCAACGTAAGACCCTGGGACAAAGCAATCAGTAGTACTTGTCCCAGGGCTATCCCAACTCGTTACAGCTCAGAACCACCAAGGCGGTGTGCGATGCTGTCGCAGGCGAGCGCGCCCACGACGGTCTTGGCATCCTCGATCTTGCCGTCGAGCACGGCATCGATCAGCTCGTGCAGCGGCACCAGGTCAACGTTGACAAACTCGTCATCGTCGGGGTTGGGCGCATCGAACTCGAGCTTGGTGGCCAGGTAGATGTGAATAATCTCGTCGCAAAAACCGCAGGTCGTGACAATAGACGTTAAAAAGCGAATGCGCCCGGCCTTAAAGCCCGTCTCCTCATGCAGCTCGCGCCTGGCACAATCGAGCGGGTCCTCGCCTGGGTCGAGCTTGCCAGCGGGAATCTCAACCGTCACGCGGTCGATGGCGGTGCGGTACTGACGCACCAGTACGATCTTGCCGCTCTCGGTCAGCGCCACAACGGCCGCCGCACCCGGATGGCGAACGATATCGCGGGCGCTGCGGTGACCGTTGGGCAGCTCAACCTCAAGACGGTGGACGTCGAGGATCTTGCCCTTCCAGGCGCACTCCTCCGAAAGAATCTTCTCGTGCAGCTCGGCATCGTGCGGGTCGTCGTCGCCCAGCACCAGCGCCGGCTCGTCAGCGACCTCGCCACCAGGCTCGCCCTCGGCGTGCCCATACATTTGGCTGTCCTCTTCGACGATCTGCGCGTCCACGAGCTCTTCGTTCTTCTCGTCCATCCGTCTCATTCCTCTCGGATTTTAGGCATCCCAGGCGTCGCGGCCGCGCAGCGCGCGCAGGCCAATGTCGTGACGCAGGGTCTTGCCCTCAAAATCGATCTTCTCGCAAGCCTCGTAGGCAAGGTTGCGAGCGTTCTCAAACGTGTCGCCCAGCGCGGTCACGGCGAGCACACGGCCGCCGATGGTCACGAGCTGGCCGTCCACCACGGCGGTGCCGGCGTGATACACGGTCACGTTCTCCATGGCCTCGGCATCCTCGATGCCGGTGATGACCTTGCCCTTCTCGTAGCTGCCGGGATAACCCGCGCTCGTCAGGACAACGGCCACCGCCCACTCGTCACGCCAATCGAGCTCAATCTGGTCGAGCTCGCAGTTAGCGCAGGCAAGCATGACCTCGACCAGGTCGTTCTTAAGGCGCGGCAGCACGACCTGCGTCTCGGGGTCGCCAAAGCGGGCGTTAAACTCCAGCACCTTGGGGCCGGCGGGGGTAAGCATAAAGCCGCCGTACAGGCAGCCACGGTAATCGATGCCCTCGGCGGCGAGCTCGGCCACGGTCTGCTCCATGACCTTCACCATGGTGGCGTGCTCCTCGTCGGTCACGATGGGCACCGGGCTGTAGACGCCCATGCCGCCCGTGTTGGGACCAAGGTCACCCTCAAGCGCGCGCTTGTGGTCCTGCGAGGTGGCCATGGGGCGCACGGTCTTGCCGTCGGTAAAGGCCAGCAGCGAGCACTCGGGGCCAACGAGCATCTCCTCGATAACCACGGTGTTGCCGGCGTCGCCAAAGGTGCCGCCAAAGCACTCGCGCACGGCCTCTTCGGCCTGCGAAAGCTCGGTTGCCACAATAACGCCCTTGCCCGCGGCAAGACCGTCGGCCTTCACGACCAGCGGAGCGCCCTGCTCGCGCACATAGGCGAGAGCCGAAGCCTCGTCGGTAAACGAGCCGTAGGCGGCCGTCGGAATGCCCGCGCGCTCCATGAGCTGCTTGGAGAACAGCTTAGAGCCCTCCATCTGAGCGCCTTCGGCACCCGGGCCAAAGCAGGGAATACCCACCGCGCGCACGGCGTCGGCCACGCCCGCCACGAGCGGAGCCTCGGGGCCAATCACCACGAGTCCGCATCCGTGGCTCTGTGCAAACGCCGCCACGGCAGCAGGATCGCAATCGTCGAGAACCACGTTCTCGCCGCAGCTCGCGGTGCCGCCGTTGCCCGGGGCGATGTAGAGCTTGCCGGCGCGCGGTGATGCCGCGAGCTTGGCTGCCAAAGCATGCTCGCGGCCGCCGCTGCCCAACAACAGGATGTCGATGGTTTGAGTGTCCGCCTTCAAGGGTGCCTCCTCTATGGATTAACGGCCCGTCAACCATGCGGGCCCATTACAAGCAAATATACCCCTCGGCCGCCCGTCCGGGCTGCGAAGGGGTATATCGCAATAACCAAATAACGCCGATTACTTCCAGAATCGGTTGATGATCTGCTCGCGGCCGGCGCCAACACCGACAAACGTCACGCGCGTGTGCGCCAGATCCTCGACAAATGCCACGTAGTCCTGAGCCTCCTGCGGCAGCTCCTCAAAGCTGCGGCAGCCGGTAATATCGCACTTCCAGCCGGGAAGCTCCTCGTAGATGGGCTTGGCATGCTCAAAGCGCACCTGGTGCTCGGGCACGCTGGTGTAGCGCTCGCCGTCGACGTCATAGGCCACGCACACCTTAATGGTGTCGAAGACCGAAAGCACGTCGAGCTTGGTCAGGGCGATGTCGGTAAGACCGTTGACGCGCGAGGCGTAGTTGGCGATGGGACCGTCAAACCAGCCGCAGCGACGACGGCGACCGGTGGTCACGCCGTACTCATAGCCCTCCTCGGTCAGCGTATGGCCGGCCTCGGACTCGTAGGAAAGCTCGGTGGGCATGGGGCCCGCACCGACGCGGGTGACGTAGGCCTTCATGACGCCCAGCACGCGATCGACGTTTTTCATGCCAACACCAGAACCGGTGATCGCGCCGCCGGCGGTGCAGTTAGAAGATGTGACAAACGGATAGGTGCCATGGTCGATATCGAGCAATGTTGCCTGGGCGCCCTCAAAGAGCAGGGTCTTGCCCTCATCGATCATGTTGTTGAGCAGCAGGCTCGTCTCGGTGATGTACGGGCGCAGGCGCTCGGCCATGGGCAGGTACTCTTCACAGATCTGGTCCACGGTGTAGGTGGGCAGGCCGTAAAGCAGCTCGAGCTCGGGATTCACGCGGGCAAGAGCGGTTTCCAGCTTGTCGCGGAAGAGCTCCTCGTCCAGCATGTCCTGCATACGAAGACCAATACGAGCCATCTTGTCCTGATAGCACGGGCCAATGCCGCGCTTGGTGGTACCGATGCTCTTCTTGCCGAGCTTCTGCTCAAAGGCGCCGTCCAGGTCGACGTGATACGGCATGATCACGTGTGCGTTGCCGCTGATCTTGAGGTTCTTGGTGGTGATGCCATCGGCCTCGAACATGTCGATCTCCTCAAGGACAACCTTGGGGTTGACGACGCAGCCGTTGCCAATCACCGACACGTGGTCGGCGTACATGATGCCGGAGGGCACCTGGTGCAGGCCGTACTTCTTGCCGTTGACAACGATGGTGTGGCCGGCGTTGTTGCCGCCCGAATAGCGCACGACGGCATCGAAGTCGCCGGCGATCAGGTCGCAGATCTTACCCTTGCCCTCATCGCCCCACTGGGCACCGACCAAAACGGTTGACGGCATGTTTACTCCTTACATACATGGACTGTCTGCGCGCCACACGGCGGGCAGAAGCACAAAACATTCCCAGTATACCCGTGCAACGGGCGCCTGTCCTACTCCTCGGTATGCACCCCATCAAGCTCATAGAACTTGGTAGATGCCGGCAGGAACATCAGGTCGACGTCGCCGATCGGACCCGAACGGTTCTTGGCCACGACAATACGCGTGACGCCCTCGTCGGGTCGGTCGTCGCGCGAGGCCTCGGCCTCGTCGGCGGAACGGTCCAGGAACATGACGATATCGGCGTCCTGCTCGATGGAGCCCGATTCGCGCAGGTCGGAAAGCTGCGGGCGCTTGCCGGTACGGGATTCGACCTGACGCGACAGCTGAGACAGCGCGATCAGCGGAATCTTGAGTTCCTTGGCCATAATCTTTAAGCCACGAGACATCTCGGAGACCTCGACGGTGCGGCTCTCGGAACGGCGTCCCGGCGGAGGACTCACCAGCTGCAGGTAGTCCAAGATAATGATGGCCTTCTCCTTGTTGTGGAGCATGCGGCGGCTCTTGGCGCGAATCTCGGTCACCGTGGTGCCGGGCGTATCGTCAATCAGAATATCGAGCTTGGACAAGGTCTGCGTGGCCTCGTTGATATTGGCCCACTGCTCGGGGCTAATGCGACCCATGCGAAAATCACTGATCGAAATCATGGCATAGGCGCAAATCAGGCGCTGGGCAATTTCCTTGCCCGACATCTCCAGCGAGAAAAAGCCGACGGTGTAGCCCGCAGCGGCGGCATTGAGCGCCAGGTTTAGAGCGAACGAGGTCTTACCCACGGCGGGGCGGGCGCCGATAATGATGAGCTGGCCCTCGCGGAAGCCCATAAGCATGCGGTCGAGTGACGGGAAGCCCGTGGGAACGCCCGCTGCCTGGCCACCGGCCTGGCACACTTCCTCGGCCTCGTTATAGGCCTCGACCATAAACTCGGTCAGTGTCTTGTAGCTTGACTTAACCTCGCGCGCCGTAACCTTGAGCAGCTTGCTCTCGGCCAGCTCAACGACCTCTTTGGTATCGGTGGGGGCGTTATAGGCCAGCGCGTTAATCTCGTTGGTGGCGCCAATCAGCTCACGCAGCATCGAGTCGCGACGAACGATGGCGGCATGGTGCTGCCAGTTGACGAGCGACAGGGTCTGACCCATCAGCTCCAAAATGTACGCCTCGCCGCCCACGGCATCGAGCTTGTTGATGCTTCGCAGGTAATCGATCAGCGAGATGGAGTCGATGGGGATGCGACTGTTGTACATATCGACCATCGCGGTATAGATGGTCTTATGAATGGGCCGGTAGAAATCATCGGGCTGCAGCTCGACCTGGGCTTCTTCGACCACTTCGGGCGATAGCAGCATGGCGGCCAGTACGTTGGCCTCTGCATCTTGGTTTTGGGGGAGACCCAACTTGGATCCGCGGTCCTCGACCGTCAGCCATGTCTCCCTATCGTCATATGCCATGAGCATCCTCATTCATATCGCTTTCGAGCATCCATAGTATCAGCCACAGCTTTAAATCGAGGCGCGCCTTAACAATCATCACCGAACCAAACGGATGAACGGTCCCTTATGTGGGACTACATCTCCATGTATGACGTGACGCCCACTCAGCGCAAAAAATAAAAGGGCGCCCCGGTCTCCCAGAGCGCCCTTCTTAGAACAAGATTGTTGCGTTGCAGCAAATGCTACTCGGCAGCAGCCTCGGTCTCGACCTCGGCGGTCTCGGCCTCGGCGACCTCAGCGGCCTCCTCGACCTCAGCCTCGGCAGCGAGCTCCTCGGCGGTAACGCCGACGAGAACGACAACCTCGGCCTTGATCTCGCGGTACAGCGAGATGGCAACGGTGTGGGCACCGGCAACCTTGATGGGCTTACCGAGCTCGACGCGCTTGCGGTCGATGTCCATACCGAGCTGATCCTTGATGGCGTCAGCGATCATAGCGGCGGTGACGGAGCCAAAGAGGATGCCCTCGTCGCCGACCTTGACGTCGACGGTGACCCGCTTGCCCTCGAGGGCAGCCTTGGTCTCGTTGGCGGTAGCCAGACGGACGGCCTCACGCTTGGCGATGTTGTTGCGACGCTCGTCAAGCTGCTTGAGGTTGCCCTTGGTGGCGGCAACAGCGAGCTTCTTGGGGAACAGGAAGTTCTCAGCGTAACCCTGAGCGACCTCTACGACGTCACCCTCGCCGCCCTTGCCCTTGATCTCATCGAGAAGAATAACCTTCATGATGCGTCTCCCTTCTTAGCCGCGGTCGCGGTTGCCACGGGAGGAAACCACGGGGACGGTGTACGGCAGGAGAGCCATCTCGCGGGCACGCTTGATGGCGTTGGCGATGTCATGCTGATGCTGCGTGCAAGCGCCAGTGACGCGACGGGGCTTGATCTTGCCACGGTCGGTCATGTACTTACGGAGAAGCTGAGTGTCCTTATAGTCGATGAACTCAGTGTTCTCCTTGCAGAACTGGCAGTACTTACGACGCGGCTGACGTGCAGAAAAATCATTAGCCATGTCAAAATACCTTTCATTTGGCAACTTCGGCGAACCGAAGCCGCCTCTCACTCAAAAATAGGTGAACAACCCTTAAAACGGGATGTCCTCATCGTAGACGTCGACCGCGGGCGGCGTAGCCACCGGTGCGGCAGGACGTGCTGCGGGCGCGGGAGCTGCGGGGGCGTAACCGCCCTGATCGTAGCCACCCTGGCCACCACGGGAGCTCATAAACTCGATCTCATCGACGATGACCTCAAGCTTGCTCCTGCGCTGACCGTCGCGCTCCCAAGAGCTGTAGCGCAGCTTGCCCTCGATCGCGACCTTGTTTCCCTTTGCCAGGAAACGGCTCACGGCCTCGGCGCGGGTGCCGAACATAGTGCAGTCGACAAAGTTGGGATAGTCCTCCCACTCGCCAGTCTGCGCATTGCGGCGGCGATCGTTCACGGCGACGCCAAAGGACAGAACCTGGGTTCCGCCGGCAGTGGCGCGCAGCTCGGGATCGCGGGTGAGGTTACCGGTGATGTTCACTCGATTGATGCTCATTACTCACTACTTCCTCTTGGGGCACAAGCCCAGTCCAAAACGACAGTCTTACTCCTGGTCGTCGCGACGGACGATCATGTGGCGGACCACAGCGTCGGTGATGCGCAGGACGCGATCAAGCTCGGCGATCTGGGTAGGATCTGCGTGGAAGTTGATGAGGGTGTAGTCACCATCGGTGAGGTCGTTGATCTCGTAGGCGAGCTTGCGCTTGCCCCACTCGTCAACGGAGTCGACCTTGCCAGCGCCCTCAGCGATCGTGGTATCGATACGCTTCATAACAGCGAGACGAGTCTCGGGGTCGAGCGACGGGTCAACAAAGAACAGCAGTTCATAAGCCTTCATATTGTCACCTCCTCTGGACAAATGTGGCTTCAGGTCGTGAAGGTGCGCCTGAAGCAGGAAAAGACTTGGTAATAGTATCTTTCAACCTCCCAGGCTGCAAGAATATGCAGCTACAACCTCATGACCTCCACATATGTCCATACTCGCACGGCCTTTCTTGCATATTCCAACCAAATGCTGTCCAAGAGCTTGACGGATTTGAGGACAAGGGCGGGTACATACCGACTTTCTGCCAGATAACCGCAAGTCGCTCGCAGCACGGCTGCGGTCGCAAAATGCATACCAGCGGTACAACGCGACATTTTGAATTATTAAACTTGATTCCCGACCGTCCGTAACTACCTCATTTGAACAGTTCGTCTGGTCAGATTACGCAGGTCATCGATTGGTTTCGGCACGGTTGGGCAAACGACGGAGCGATGCAATTTAAAAAATGCCAAGTTTTTGGTTTGCACTTTGCGATTCCTCGTGTATACTGACTTTCGCATTTAACGGAGAGTTGTCCGAGTGGCCGAAGGAGCACGATTGGAAATCGTGTAGGCGTCAAAAGCGTCTCCAGGGTTCAAATCCCTGACTCTCCGCCAGTTAATTCCAAAGCAGGCCTTTGTGCCTGCTTTGTTTTTACCCCACGCGGAGGGGTGGCAGAGTGGTTGAATGCGGCGGTCTCGAAAACCGTTTGGCCTGTATAAGGTCACGAGGGTTCGAATCCCTCCTCCTCCGCCATTTTGGTTGAGAAAGCTCCCAACAAAGGGAGCTTTTTTGTTTTGAGTCCCTTACAAACAAATACGGCGGAGGAGGGGTTCGAACCCGCCAGGGCGTTCAACACCAACCCAGATCTCCAAACATGTACATCACCCTCCAAAGATGTCAAAAAATGTCGTTTTTGGATGCTGATGTACATGTTTGGAACCTGTGACCGCGCCCAGTTCCGACCGTTTACCGAGCAATGGGGTCACGACCTCCCACAACCATGTACTATGTACGGGCATTTTCCAATCCAACTACCCAAAGGAACCCACCTTGCCCGTCATCGCCACTGTAATCGTTACCGCACACGCCTCGGATGCCATGGTTGCCATCCCGTTTTGGCTCGAGATGTTCGCTGTCGTCGCGGCGTCGATTTCGGGTGTACTGGTTGCGCGCGAGCACAAACTCGATCTGGTGGGCGCCGTCGCGCTCGCCGTGGTCTGCGGTCTGGGCGGCGGTCTTTTGCGCGATATGACGCTCCAGGTGGGCAACGTCTACATCCTTAACCAGCCCATGGCGCTGCCGCTGTCCATCGCCACGGCGGCCATCATCTACATCTTCCCTGCCATCGTCGACAAGCCCGACAAGCTCATCCCCCTGCTCGACATCATCTCGGTGGGTATTTATGCGGCAACCGGCGCAGATAAGGCGCTCGTGTACGGATTTGCACCGGTCGTGTGCATCATGATGGGCTTTTTTACCGCGGTAGGCGGCGGCATGCTGCGCGATGGTTTTATGGGCGTGGTGCCGGGTATTTTCCAGCGCACCAACTTCTATGCCATCGCGGCTATCGCTGGATCGGCAAGCTATGTTTGCCTTGTCATGAGCGGCTTAGTCAGCAATGTCGTCGCGCTGGTCGTTTGCGTCGCAGTGACCATGGGCCTTCGCTGGCTCTCGCTGCGCTTTGACATCAAAAGCCCCACCGAGGAAGACATCGCACGTTTCCTACATCGTAAAAAATAGATAGCACGGCCCGGCCCATCGCAAGGTGACAGCCTGTCTACAACCGGCCGCAAGCCCGATATCCCGCGACACCTTACGTAGGCAATTGCCCATGCAGAATACTGCAACCGCGAGTTTCTTTTAGAGCGAAGGCGCAATGGGTACCCTATTGGGTGTATGCAAATCACCAAGCAAAGGATTCACCATGCCTCATAACCAACCCGCGGCGGCGCAACGTCACAACATGCGCGGACACCTCATTATGGCCTTCGCGCTTATCGCGCTGGCGTTTACCGCACTTCCTTCCATGGCATTCGCCGGTACCGACACCGCGGGCAATGTTTTCGTGTCTGACGGGGATTCCAGTCCATCCGGCGTCGGGGGCGATCTGTACTGGGCCGGTCAAAGCCTTAGCCTGGACGACGCGTCCATCGACCGCGATGTCATCGCCGCCGGCGAAAGCCTGTCGATTCGCGACTGCACCGTAGGCGGCGCCGTTCGCCTGGCGGCGCGCACCATCGATATCGCCAAGACCACCATTGATGGAAGCGTGACAGTTGCCGCTCAGCACGTCGTACTTAACTCCGGCAGTACCGCCAATTGCTTCTATGCCGCAGGTGAGACGGTTGCCCTGCGCGGCTCCGCCAAGTCGGCAGCGCTCGCGGGCAGTACGGTAACCATCGACGGCACTGTCGATGGCGATGTTGAGGTCTGGGCCGACAAGCTGGTGCTCGGCAAAAACGCCAACATCACCGGTACCGTAAACGCTCATGTCTCACAGGACCCCGAACGCGCCGACGGCGCCAAAGTGGGAGCCCTCAAGATCGACCGCACCGAGAACGAGGACACCTCCACCGTCAACGACGTCATCGGCGGCATCGTTGCCGCAGCTCTTTCCACCTGCTTTGTCGCGATTCTCCTTGAGCTCGTCTTTCCGCGTGCAACAGCCAGCGCGGCCGGCATGCTTCACCAGCACCCCGCCCCGCTGTGGGTGAGCGGTCTTTTGGGCACGGTAGCCGCCGTTCCCGCCATCTTGCTGCTCATCATCTCTATTGCCGGCCTGTCGCTCGCCGGAGCCCTGATGTGCGGCGTCATCGGCATCGCCCTGGTCTCGGCCGCCTTTGCGGGCACCGCGGTCGCACGCATGGTCGGGCACAGCCAGAACCGCTACGCCATGGCCGCCGTGGGCGGCGCCATCGCCGACGCCCTTACAGCACTTCCCCTTATGGGCAACTTTATCAGCGGCGTAGCCTTCGTCTTTATGCTGGGCTATCTCATGCAGATCATCTGGCGCAACGCCCACGTCAAGCCGCAACAGGCCCCCAACACCCCGGGCCTTCCCTCCGCCTAACCGAGAACCGCCGCAAAGGTGTCCTTCCTCTTTGTGGTGGTACAAAAAGGGCGCCGGCCGCGATGGTCGACGCCCTTTCTTGTGAATGCTACAGAGCTCAGCGCTTATTTGTTGACCTGACCGGCGCGAACGGCAGCCTTCTTGCGATCGGTGGCGTTGAGCAGACGCTTGCGCAGACGGATGTTCTTGGGGGTGATCTCCACCAGTTCGTCATCGGCGATGTACTCCAGCGCCTCCTCCAGCGAGAAGGTGCGAGGCGGCACCAGCTGCACGGAGATATCGGAGGTCGAGGAACGCTGGTTGCCCAGGTTCTTGGTACGGGCGATGTTGACGACCATGTCGCCGGCCTTGCTGCGCTCACCCACGATCATGCCCTCGTAGCACTCGACACCCGGCTCAACAAACAGCTGGCCGCGCTCCTGCAGCGTGCCCAGAGCGTAGGCAACGGCCTTCTCGGTGGTCATGGAGATCATGGCGCCGTTCTGACGGTTGCCGATCTCGCCGGCGTAAGGACCGTACTCCAGGAAGGTGTGATAGAACACGCCCTCGCCGTGAGTGACGTTCATGATGCGGTTCTTAAGGCCCATGATGCCGCGGGTCGGGATCTTAAACTCAAGGTGCGTCACGATGCCCGAGGTGTCCATGCTGGTCATAATGCCGCCAGAGGTGCCAAAGACCTCGACGACCTTGCCCGAGTACTCGTCCGGGCACTCGACGACGGCCTGCTCGACGGGCTCCATCTTGTTGCCGTTCTCATCCTTCTTAAACAGAACGCGGGGACGGCCGACCTGGAACTCAAAGCCCTCGCGACGCATGGACTCCATCAGGACGGACAGGTGCAGAATGCCGCGGCCCGAGACCTCGACGCCACTCTTGTCCTCGAGCTCCTCAATCTTCATGGTCACATTGTTCTCGGCCTCATTGAACAGGCGCTCCTTGAGCTGACGGGCGCCCACAATGTCGCCATCGCGGCCGACGAGCGGAGAGGTCGAAGCCTCGAAGACGATGGACAGGGTCGGCGGATCGATCTCGATAGGCTCGAGCTCGACGGGGTTCTCGGGATCAGTGTAGACATCGCCGATGTCGGTGCGCTCGATACCCACGACGGCGGCAATGTCGCCGGCGCCGACTTCCTGGCACTCGGTGCGGCCCAGGTAGTCGAAGGTAAAGAGCTGCTTGACGGTAGCGGTGGCGCTGGAACCGTCGTTCTTGACGACCAGGATCTGATCGCCCTGGCGAATGATGCCGGAGTACACACGGCCAATGCCGATGCGGCCGACAAAGTTGGAGTGGTCGATGGTCACGCACTGCATAGCGAGCGGCGCGGTCTCGTCAACCTCGGGCGCGGGCATGTCGTCGATGATCATGTCGAGCAGCGGGTACATGTCCATGTTGCCGTCGTTGGGGTCAAGGCGGGCAAAGCCATTCATGGCGCTGGCATAGACCACGTGCTCCATGGCAAACTCGAGCTGGTCGTCGGTGGCGCCCAGGTCGGCCATAAGGTCCAGACAGTCGTTGTAGGCCTTCTCGGGGTTGGCGCCCGGACGGTCGATCTTGTTGATGACGATCATGATCTTAAGGCCGGTGTCGATGGCGTGACGTAGGACAAAGCGGGTCTGGGGCATGGGGCCCTCAAAGGCGTCGACCAGCAACAGGGCACCGTCGGCCATGCGCAGCACGCGCTCGACCTCACCACCAAAGTCGGCGTGGCCCGGGGTGTCGATGACGTTGATCTTAACGTCCTTGTACTCGATAGAGATGTTCTTGGCGAGAATCGTGATGCCGCGCTCGCGCTCCTGGTCGTTGGAGTCCAGGACGCGATCCTCGACCTGCTGGTTGGCACGGAAGGCGTCCGTGGCACGCAGGAGCTTATCGACCATCGTCGTCTTACCGTGGTCGACGTGGGCGATAATGGCGATGTTCCTCAGATTGTCTACGCGCATGTAGTTCCCCTATCTTCTATCTATATACAAACGGCACGCGTATGTGACCCGTCCAGCAACACAACGCTCGGCGGGAATATTGAGCCTTTTACCGAAAAACTCGTTTATTTTAGCGATTCTAGATGAGAGGGGTTTCCTCACCTGCAGGTTCAGGGTCGCTCCACATAAAACCATCGCCGGCGCCCATGCCCTCGTACAGCACATATGCCGAAAAACCGCTCTCGAGCGTGGTCTCGAAGAAGCTAACGAGCAAAGCGTCGTGATATCCGCCCTCAATCTCCACACAGCCGGTGTAGCCGATGGCATAGCGGGCGATGCGGCCCAGGCCTTCGTCCTTGAGACCCATCTTGTGCTCGGAGATAAAGTTGGTGGCAGCCTCCAGGCATGCCTCCTCACCGTCCTCGTCGAGAGCCGCAAGATAGCGGTTGGAGGCGGCATCCTCGATCGCCACGACAACGCCCGGGTTTTCACCGGCGGCAAGGTCGTCCAAAAACGCACCGATCAGATCGCACACCATGGCGTCGAGCTCGGCGGAGACGTTACCGGCGTCCTGCATATCCTGTGCCATCTTTTGACCTTCCCATCGCATTCGGCGTCGTTATAACTCCTGTGCCTCGGCCGCGATTCTGGCGGCAGCGTCACGGGCGCGAACCATATCCGCCGCGCGCTTGTCGAGCACCTTGATCTGGTTGGTCAGCATTACCGCATCGACCACGCCCCAGATCACCAGGCCCGTCGAAATCGAAAACCCAAGCGCACCAACTGTACCACGAAGCCGCGACAAGATTACCGCGGCAAGCGCGGAGACAACAACCATCTTGATATAGGAGTCACGGCGTTCGCGAAGGGTGCGAGCCTGCGTCACATACGCAATGCGCGCGGCCTCAAATGCCTCGGCGCGCATATGGGCCTCACGCGCGATAGCGGCTGCTTCGGTCGACACACTGGTGCCCATCAGCGCTCGCCGTGCATCGTGCTCAACCGACATTTAGAAATCATCGGGCGAGAGCGTGTGGACAAACTCGTCAAACTTCTCGAACTCACTCTCGTCGTCAACCTCGTCGGCAAGCGGAGAGACGGTGCCCAAGCGATTCATGATGTCGTCCTCCACAAACATGGGGGCATTGCTGCGCACGGCAAGGGCGATAGCGTCGCTCGGTCGTGCGTCAAGCATATGCTCGCCCCTATCGGTGTGCACGACGACCGTCGCGTAGAACACCGGCGGCTCGGCGCGCACGATCTCGATACGCTCGATCTTCGCTCCCACCACTTCGATGGTATCGAGCAAAAGATCGTGGGTGATGGGGCGATCGGTGCGGCCGGTATCGATACCGCAGCTGATGGCCGCTGCCTCGTAGGAACCGGTCTGGATGGAAAGAGAGCGCAGCGGCGCGGACGAATCCGACTTACGGCAACGCTCGCGCAAGACGATCAGCGATGGCACGGGACCGGCGGCCATGACGATGGTCTCTATGTCGACACGAACCATGGAACACCTCCGGTACGTTGTGATTGGCATGAGCGGCAGCTCCGCCGCATTGAATAGCTATACTACCCAAACTTTCGCACCGCACACAAAATCAAAGTAGTTAATTTGGGACGGGGCTTTTTTAGCTACCCAGCGGCAGGTCTAGAAACTGAGGCTGCGCAGAACAGGGTAGCCAAAAAAGCCCCGTCCCAAATTAACTGCTCCAACGGGTAAGAAAAAAGCCCCGAGGCAATGCCCCAGGGCTCTTTACGTTTTAGATGGTGGACCTGACAAGATTCGAACTTGTGACCTCCCGGTTATCAGCCGGACGCTCTAACCAACTGAGCTACAGGTCCATCATGGTGGAGGTTAGGGGGATCGAACCCCTGACCTCAGGCTTGCAAAGCCCGCGCTCTCCCAGCTGAGCTAAACCCCCACGGAGACAGTAATAAACACCCCAGCGGCGACTCGGCTCTCGCTGGGGTGTTTATTGCGAAAGAAAGTGGTGGACCTGACAAGATTCGAACTTGTGACCTCCCGGTTATCAGCCGGACGCTCTAACCAACTGAGCTACAGGTCCATCGCGCAAGGGATATATTAGACGAGTCGTTACGCACGCGTCAACAACTTTTTTGAAAATCTTCGCATGCCGCCGGGCAGCCGGGGCCGACGTGGGGTTCAAAGATTGTCAAAAAAGCGGTCGGCGCACTGCGCGCCGACCGCCGATATATGGGGTCTGATGATTTTTACCAGCTAGGGCCTCTTACTCGTCTAGGAGATCCTCTGGTATGTCGTTGCCGTTGCTTGGGTCGACTGGGGCCTCTTCGGTGACGTCTGCGGTCTCGGCACTTTCGCCCTCGGGCTTCTCTTCGGCGGCCGTCATGCGGGCAACGGCGCACACGCGGTCGTCATCGCTTACGGTCATCATCTTGACACCCTGCGTGGTTCGACCGGTCTGGCTGATCTCGTCGGTCTTGACGCGAATGACCGTCGCGCCCTCCGTCACGATAAACAGCTCATGCTGCGGGCCGACCGCCTTCATGGCCGCAAGGTTGCCCTTGCGCTCGGTCATTTGGATGGTGTAGACACCCTGGCCGCCGCGGTTTTGCTCCGGATAATCCGAGACCGGCGTGCGCTTGCCGTAGCCGCACTCGGTAATGACAAACAGGTCGCCCTCGCCGTTGGTGACCTCCATGCCCAAGACACTCACGCCGTCCTTCATGCCAATGCCGCGGACACCGCTGGTGTCGCGGCCGGTAGCGCGAACCTGGTCCTCGGGGAACATGATCGCCTTGCCCGCAGTGGTGGCCATGATGATCTTGTCGCCCTCGCGCACGCGGCGCACGGCGAGCAGCGCGTCGTCGTCCCTCAGGTTGATGGCGATTAGGCCATCGCGGCGGCTGCGATCATAGGCGCTCATCACGGTCTTCTTGACCATGCCGTTCTTGGTGGCAAACATCAGGTACTCATCGGCGGGGAACTCACGACAGCTAATGACGCTCGCGATCTTCTCGCCCTCCTCAAAGGGAAGCAGGTTGACGATTGCGGTGCCGCGCGCCTGGCGCGTACCAACCGGCAGCTCGTGCACCTTCAGACGGTAGACCTTGCCCTTGCTCGAGAAGAACAGCACATACTCGTGGGTGGACGCAATAAACATCTCGTCGATAACGTCGTCCTCTTTAAGGTTGACGCCCGACACGCCCTTGCCGCCGCGCTTCTGGGCGCGGTAAGCGGCCACCGGGATACGCTTCACATAGCCGGTGTGGGTGATGGTCACGACCATGTCCTCGTCGGCGATGAGGTCCTCGACGTCCAGATCCTTCTCGACCTGGCTGATCTCGGTACGGCGCTTGTCGCCAAACTTCTTGGAGATCTCGCGCATCTCTTCCTTGATGACGCCCAGAATCTTCTCCTCGTGCGTCAGCAGGTCCTCGTAGTAGGCGATAGCACGGCGCAGGCCGTCCAGCTCTTCCTGGATCTTGTCGCGCTCCAGGCCGGTCAGGCGACGCAGCTTCATCTCGAGGATGGCCGTGGTCTGCTCGGGCGTAAAGCCAAAACGCTCAATCAGGCGGCTGCTGGCCTCGGCATCGGTCTGCGAGGAGCGGATGATGCTAATGACCTCGTCGATATGATCGAGGGCCATAAGGTAGCCCTCAAGGATATGTGCACGGGCCTGGGCCTTTTTAAGGTCAAAGTGGGTGCGGCGGGTGACTACGTCGACCTGGTGGTCGATGTAGTGTTGCAGTATCTCGCGCAGGCTCAGGCATTTAGGAACGCCATTGACGAGCGCCAGATTGTTGGCGCCAAAGGTGGTCTGCAGCGAGGTGTACTTATACAGGTTGTTAAGTACGACCTGCGGGATAACGCCCTTCTTGAGCTCAATGACCAGACGGATGCCCTTTTGGTTGGACTCGTCGCGCATGTCCGAGATGCCCTCGATGCGCTTGTCGTTTACGAGCTGGGCGATTTTCTCCTGCAGGGTGCCCTTGTTGACCATGTAGGGAATCTCGGTAAAGACCAGGCGGCTGCGGCCGGTCTTGGTGGACTCCACATGGGCCTTGGCGCGCACGGTGATGGAACCGCGGCCGGTCTCGTAGCTCTGCCTAATGCCGGCGCTACCCATGATGATGGCACCGGTGGGAAAGTCCGGGCCGGGCATAATCTGCATGAGCTCGTCGACGGTGGCGTCGGGGTTGTCGATCAGGTAGCAGGTGGCCTCGATCGCCTCGGTGAGGTTATGCGGGGCGATATTGGTGGCCATGCCTACAGCGATGCCTTGGCTGCCGTTAACCAGCAGGTTGGGGAAGCGTGCGGGCAGTACCACGGGCTCGGCGAGAGACTCGTCGTAGTTGGGCTGCCAGTCGACGGTATCCTTCTGCAGGTCGCGGAGCAGCTCCATGGCGGGCTTTGCCAGACGGCTCTCGGTGTAACGCATAGCTGCGGCACCGTCGCCGTCGATGTTGCCAAAGTTGCCGTGGCCGTCGATAAGCGGCGTGCGCATGGAGAACCACTGCGCCAGACGAACCATGGTCTCATAGACCGCGGAGTCGCCGTGGGGGTGGTACTTACCGATAACTTCGCCGACCGTCCAGGCCGACTTCTTGTGCGGGCGGTTGGGGTAGATGCCGCTCTCGTTCATGGCGTACAGGATGCGGCGGTGCACCGGCTTTAAGCCGTCGCGCACGTCCGGCAGGGCGCGTGCCGTAATGACCGACATCGAATATTCGATAAACGACTGCTTCATCTCGCGGCCAAACTCCGAAATCTGGAGCTGGCCGCCGTTGATGTCCTCGCCGGCCGAGGCGCCGCGATCGACCGCGCCAAAGCTCTCCTCGAGCTCGGCGTCGTCATCCTCTTCCTCTTCATCCTCGACATCGGGGTTGTAGGAATCCGGATCGCCGTCCTCGCCCTGCTCGGCGCGGGCGAGCAGGCGCTTCAGATCATCGGGCATACCGGCGTCGCCGGCCTCGTCCATACCCTCGTTGTTGTTGATATCGTCTGCCACGTTACCTCCTCATGGTTTGCGTGGTCCATTAGTTCCCTACCACGGAGACGGCTTTTCCAGGTGCCGCAGATTCGCCCGAAAGAGGAGGGAAGCGTACTTGGGTACGCAACCGACGATTGAGGGCGAAGGTGCGGTGGCTGGGAAAGCCGAACAGGTTAGGCATCTAAGAAGCGTGCATCATGCGCGTGTTTTTCAATGTACTCGCGGCGATAGCCCACCTCGGAACCCATGAGCTCGCGTACGGCACGGTCCGCCACCACGGCATCCTCGATCGTCACGCGCTGCAAAATGCGGGTCTTGGGGTCCATCGTCGTCGAGGCAAGCTGCTTGGGGTCCATCTCACCCAGGCCCTTGTAACGCTGGACGGTATAGCCCTTGCGCTTCTTGGTGATCTTGCTATCCTTGGCCTTGCCGTCCTCGTCGTTGTCGTCGGGGTTCAGGCCCAGGCTCTGAATGGTGTCGCGCAGAATCTCGTCTTCGGGCTGTCGGCCGTTGGGATACACGTAGTGGATCTTGTTGCGCACCTTAATGCCAAAGATGGGCGGGCAGGCAACATAGACATAGCCGGCATCGATCAGCGGACGCATGTACTTGTAGAAGAACGTCAGCAGCAGGATGCGGATATGCGCACCGTCGACATCTGCATCGGTCATGATGATGATCTTGTGATAGCGCGCCTTGGTGATATCGAAGTCGCCGCCGTCGCCGGCGCTCGTCGTGACGCCGCAACCGATCGCGGTGATCAGCGACTGGATGGTGTCGCTCGAGAACGCACGATGGTCGCCCACGCGCTCGACGTTCAGAATCTTGCCGCGCAGGGGCAGAATCGCCTGGATGTCTCGGCGACGGCCGTCCTTGGCCGAACCGCCTGCCGAGTCGCCCTCTACGATGAAGAGCTCGGTCAGCTCGGCATCGCGCACCGAGCAGTCGGCGAGTTTGCCGGGCAGCGACGCCGTCTCGAGCAGGCTCTTGCGACGGGTCGCCTCGCGCGCCTTGCGGGCGGCGTTGCGGGCCTTGCAGGCCTGCTGCGCCTTCTTGACGATCTCGCGGGCGGGCTTGGGGTGCTCCTCAAGGTAGTCGGCAAGACCGTCGGTCACGATCTTGAGCGTAAGCGCGCGCATGTAGGAACTACCGAGCTTGGCCTTGGTCTGGCCCTCAAACTGCGGATCGGGCAGCTTGACCGAGATGACGGCCGAGAGACCCTCGCGCACGTCGTCACCGCTCAGGTTGGCCTCTTTCTCCTTAAGCAGGTTCTGCTTGCGGGCGTAATCGTTAATCACGCGGGTGAGGGCGGTGCGGAAGCCCTCGAGGTGCATGCCGCCCTCGGGGGTGTAGATGTCGTTGGCAAACGACATGACGTTCTCGCCATAACCGGCGTTCCACTGCAGGGACACCTCGACCTCGCCCATCTTGGCCACGGGCGCATCCGGGTCCGATTTACCCTCAATGTAGATGGGCTCCTTAAAGGCCTCGGGGACGTCCTTG
This sequence comes from Collinsella sp. SGI.178, assembly GCF_050313495.1. Lineage (NCBI taxonomy): Bacteria > Bacillati > Actinomycetota > Coriobacteriia > Coriobacteriales > Coriobacteriaceae > Collinsella > Collinsella sp. SGI.178. The sequence goes on from NZ_JBNPLM010000009.1 coordinate 29,063, forward strand.
CCGTCGTTGAGGAACTTGACGAAGTCGATGATGCCGCCCTCGTAGCAAAACTCCTCCACGCGGGGAGCCGCCTCACGCTCGTCAGTCAGCACGATCTTGAGGTTCTTATTGAGAAACGCCGTCTCTTGCAGACGATTGTGCAGTGTATCGAAATCGTAGACGCAGGTCTCGAAGATCTCGTCGTCGGGCCAGAAGGAGACGGTGGTGCCCGTCGAATCCGAGGTGCCCACGACCTCCATCTTCTTGACGGTCTTGCCGCGCGAGAATTCCATCTCGTAGATATTGCCGTCGCGGCGCACCTGCACGACCACGCGCTTGGACAGGGCGTTGACAACGGAGATGCCCACGCCGTGCAGACCGCCGGAAACCTTATAGGCCGAGTTATCGAACTTACCGCCGGCGTGAAGGATCGTCATGACGACCTCGAGCGTCGGAATCTTTTTGACAGGGTGCTCGTCGACGGGGATGCCGCGCCCGTTATCGACGACCGTAATGGAGTTGTCGGCGTGGACCGTCACCTGAATCTCGGTGCAGAAACCGGCCATGGCCTCGTCGACGGAGTTGTCAACGATCTCCCACACCAGGTGGTGCAGACCGCTGGCGCTCGTCGAGCCGATATACATGCCCGGGCGCTTACGGACGGCTTCGAGACCCTCGAGGATCTTAATTTCGCCGCCATCGTAATCGTTTTCGTTTGCCACACGTCCTCCTTCGGTTAAGAAAATCTGTATAGCCTTACTATTTTATCGTAAAAAATACCCTCGGGGACGAGGGTATTTGCCTATACAAGGCCACCAGATGCGATTTAAGACTCTTTTTTGCTTTGCACGCCCTTGGCCCACTCGGCACTGGCCCTCATGGCGTTCTGGAGGGCCTCACGCAGTTTTTGGTCTTCGATGGGCGATACCTGGCGCTCGATCTCGGCGCGCTCGGCTTCATTCAGGTCGGCATGCGGCGCGGGCGGGCGCGGGGGCGCGACCGGGCGCAGGCGCTCTTTTGCCGCGGGCGGCGTGTGGCCGGGGCGGGTCGTCTTAAATACCAGGCCATCCACATGCACGCCGGCACGCTCCATGCGCGCGCGGATTATCTCGCGCAAAAGTGTCATCTCCTGTGTCCACGAGGGCGAATCGAGATACACCAGAAGCTCGTTGGACTCGGGAAGATAACGCAGCCCCGTCACGTGCCGGCCCTCGCGCGTGCCCGAGCACACCGCGTTCCAAGCACGGTAGACCGCGCGCGATTCCTCGGCGGCCTCCATTTGCGCACGACGATCGGGCGTGGCCGACGCCAAGATGCGCTGGCGCTCGGCACCCAAAAAGTCACTGAAGGCAGCCGTGCCGTTCTCACGCTCGTAATTAGCACGCCTCACCCATGCTCACCACCTTGGCTCGATCAAGTAACTCATCGGTAAAGTATCCCAAATTGGTGGTGGTTATGACTGTCTGGATGTCGTCGCCGATCAGCTGCAAAAAAGCGGCGCGGCGATCGCCGTCGAGCTCGCTCATCACGTCATCCAAAAGCAGCAGCGGGGCGGTACCCAGAATATCGCGGGCTACGGCCACCTCGGCCACCTTCCAAGCCAGAACCAACGTACGTTGCTGACCCTGACTGGCAAACGAGCGCGCCGAGCGGCCGGCGACCGAAAACTCAATCTCGTCGCGGTGCGGACCCACGAGTGTCACGCCGCGGCGGATTTCCTCGTCGGCGCGCTCGTCGAGCGCCGCGAGCATGTGCTCGTATGCCCAGCCCCTCAGCTCCTCGCGGTCATCGGTCTGGGGCAGCTCTCCCAACGTGGACGCATAGGCCACATCGGCCTCCTCCCCGGACGCAACCAGCCCGTAGGCATTGCGCACGTGAGCGGCCAAGCGATCGAGTAAGGCCAAGCGGTGCACCAGCAGGGCCGATCCGGCGCGGGCAATCGACTCATTCCACGCACCGAGCATCTCACGGCAGCACCATGTCTCTTTGAGCAGGGCGTTGCGCTGCGTCACGCAGCGGCCATAGGCGCTTGCCAGATCGGCATAGCGGGCGCTCAGCTGCACACCAAAGTCGTCGAGCGCGGCGCGACGCACGCTGGCACCGCGCTTAACCATATCCAGATGATCGGGGCAGAACAAAACACTCGGCAGCACGCCGCGCACACCAGAGGCGGCACATCGCTTGCCGTTGCGGCTAAACGAACGCTTACCGTCCTCCACGCATAGGCCCATGTCCAGCACGCGGCCATCGCCCTCGAGCCTAAGCTCGGCCTTGCACAAACCCGTGCCGTCGTGCACAAGCTCGACGGCAGTGGAATGCCTAAACGAGGCGCCGCTCGTTAGCAGCTGCAGTGCCTCTATGAGGTTGGTCTTTCCCGCCGCGTTGGGCCCCGCGAGCACCGTCACGCCATCGCTCAGCGCCAGGCGATAGCTATCGAAGCTGCGGTAGCGCGCGACGGAAAGGTCGCGGGCGAACATAGCCATAGGGCGCCGCTAGATGCGCACCGGCATGACCAGGTACAGATAGTTGATCTTGTCGTAGGACTTAAAGATGCCGGCCTGCGAGTAGCTCTTGAGCTCCAGCGTGATCTCCTTCTCCTTGGACAGGGCGTTGAGACAGCCAAAGATGTAGTGGTAGTTAAAGGCAATGGTGCCCGACTCTCCCTCGGCCTCGACATCGATCGTCTCCTGCGCCAGATCCTGGTCATTGGAGATGGAGGACAGGCCCATCTGGCCGTTCTCGACATCGATCTCAAACTTGACGGCGGGGTTGGCGCTCGCGATGACCGCCACGCGCTTGAGGGCGGCATTAAAAGCCGCCACGTCGATCTTGACGCTCGTTACGCACGAATCGGGGATGAGCTGCTTGTAGTTGGGATACACACCCTCTATGCGGCGCGACACGTAGGTGGTGTTGCCGGCTTCAAAGACAACCTGGGTGTCGGTGGCACCGATCATAATGGTCGCCTGGCTCGCCATGATGCTCAGGGCGTCGTTGAAGGCATCGGCCGGCACGTTGAGCTCAAAGGAGCCCTCGAGCGTCGAGGTCTCCACCTGCGTATCGCACACGGCCAGACGGAAGGAGTCGGTCGCCACCAGGCGCACGGTGTTGTTTTCGACTCTCATATGCACACCGCCCAGGATGGGGCGGGCCTTGTCGGTCGAGGTGACGCGCCACACGCGGCCGACCATTTCGGACAGAATGTCGGTCGGGAGCTCAACGGCGCTCTCGATGGCATAGGCCGGGAACTCGGGGAAATCGTTGGCATCGAGCGTATTCAGGCGGAAGGAACTCTTCTCGCAACCGATCAGCACCTGGCGCTCCGAAAGCTCAAAGGTAACTGGGGCATCGGGAAGGGTCTTGGTGATGTTGGAGAGCATCTTGCAGGGGATTACCATCTCACCTTCCTCTTCCACATGTGCCGCGATGCGGTGACGAATCGAGATAGTGTAGTTAGAGGTCTGGAATTCCAAGATGCCGTCTTGTGCCTTGATGAGCACGCCTGACAGAATGGGGAGGGTGGATGCCGAAGCGACACCCTTCATGACGACGCCGATTGCTTGCGTAAGCGAGCTCTGGCTGACGGTGAACTTCATCTTTTAATACCTTTCTATAGATATAAATATCTCAATAATAGTAATAGTACTGACGAAACTGTTGATTACTCCCAAACATGCAGGTCAAACCCAAAAAGAGAATCGACAGTTCCCTGTGTGCAACAGGGGTCGTTTTCCACGTTCAAAACCTGCGCAAAACTTTTCATCGGAGCGGGCTGGGTTTTAGACACCTTATGCCCGCGGTTTCGACAAGTTTTCAACAGGTGTGCCTATTTCCCTACGAGCGCAGTGTAATTTTGTCTCGTAGCGATTTGAGGTCCTCGGTCACGGTCCGGTCTTCCTGAATCATCTTCTGGACTTTTTTGTAGCTCGTGCTGACGGTCGAGTGGTTGCGGTTGCCAAACTCCGCACCCACGGCGGTGGTTGTCATCTCGCACATCTCGATCGCTAGGTAAATGGCGATATGGCGAGCCTTGGCGATATTGGCATTGCGTCGCGGACCAATGAGCTCCTCATGCGTCACGCCGTACTGCTCCTCGATAACAGACTGAACTGTCTGCACGTTGATCTTTTTGGCCGACGTGTCGAAGTACTGGCTGGCGATGGCATCGATGTCGTCGAAGCTCAGCTCGCTACCCTCGCGCTCGCGGTCGCCCGCCTCCCCGGCGCAGCGCTCGCAGAAGCTCTCGAGCTCACGGATGTTGGTGCCCGATACCTCCGCCATGTGTTTAAAGTGCTCGTCAGTCAGATGTCCGCTGTCGCCACCGTAGGCCGCCAGCAGCGAGTCGTCGCCCGCCTCGGGCGCCGCCGCGATCGTGTTCTCGTAATAGCGCTGCAGAATCTTGTACTTCATCTCGTAGCTGGGCTCTGCTACCAAGCAGAGCATGCCGGCGTTAAAGCGGCTGGTCAGGCGCTCGTCCATGTTCAGATCCTTGGGCGCACGGTCTGCGGCAATCACGACCTTCTTGTTGTTGCGGATAAACTCGTCCATGAGCTGGAAAAAGTAATCCACGCTCGCGCGCTTGCCGATGATGTTTTGGATGTCATCGATGATGAGCACGTCCACGCCGTGGTATGCCTGCATGATGGGAGCGTTACTCTTCTTTTGGCGGTCGAATTCTGTCATCAGATCATCGATGTATGCCTGTGAGTTGGCGTATTTCACTTTGATCTCGGGCGACTTCTCGGCGAGCTCGTTTTTGATAGCGAGCAGCAGGTGGGTCTTGCCTAAGCCCGATTTGCCATAGATGAACAGGGATGTGCAAGTACCGCGTTCGTCTGCGAGTGCGGCGAATTTAAGCGCCGAACGATAGGCGTGGCTGTTTTCGGGGCCGTAGACAAAGTTTTCGAAGGTGAATTTTGAGTTGGCCACGAGGGGCGCGCCATCGGCGTTCTGCTCGCCCGGCGCCGCAGCCACAGGCACGCTCACAGGCGATGTCGAGACTGGTTTTGCGCTCTTGGCGGGTGTCACGCCCTTCATCTGATTCATCATGCGGCGGAAATCGTCGGCCGACAGCGTGTTTTTAATCGCGACGCCCGGTTCTTCGCCCGGCGCCGCGTCGTGCGCGACGGGCATGTGTGAAACGCTGGGGGCGGTTGCTACCGGCGCGGCTGTTGCGTGGGGCATGGTTTCACGGGAAACATCGCTCGCATTGGTCTCCGGAGCCGCCACGGGGGCGACGGTCGTCAAAGGGGGAGTGACGGGTGCCGCCCCCGTGGCGCCTGTCGTGGGACCCTGCGGGGCCACGATGTTGAGCGCGATCGGCGCAAAGGCAATCTCTTCTAGGTAGTGCTCGATAGTCGGCTGGTGCTTTTTGAGCTGCGCAATGGCAAAGCGCGACGGTGCCTCGATGGTCAAGGTGTCCTCGGTTAGGCTCACGGCACGCGATTGCCCCAACATGTTGATGAGGCGCGCATCTTGGCCGTCGCGCTGGCAAAAGGCGATGGCATCCTCCAGGATGATGCTTGCTTCCTCGTCCACTGTCTCTCCCGTTCCTTAACTTTGGGCACGCACGCGAGCGCTGCCGAGTTCGGTCAGATGGTATTTCTGACCGTGTTTGATTACCAAGCCGGCCTGCGCCAAGTCATTGAGTGTGCGTGACCACGTGGGCGCGGAGTTTCCAAATGCTCGCGCCAGGTCGGTGGCGCCGCACTCTTGGTTTTGAGCCAGATATCCCAGCGCCGCGTTGCCGCGCTCGCTCACAAATACGTCCCGTTGCGGCTGTGCGTATTGATTCGCCGCATTAGGATACATCATTTGAGCTGCTGGTTGTTGAGAACTCTGCATGGTTGGCATCGGCTGTTGAAAACTTTGCGGCCACTGTTGGTATGGCTGCGGCGGCATCTGCTGGGCCCAGGGATGGTACGGCTGCGGCATCTGCTGATACGGCTGCTGATAGCCCTGGGGATACTGCTGCATATATTGCTGGGAGTATCCCTGCTGCGGCATATATTGTCCCGGATATGCCTGCGGGTACGGTTGGAAGCCCATCTGCCGCGCTCCTTGCATGTCCGTCACCTGCTGCATCGCGGCTGCATCCAAATCGGCCGGGACCATGGACTCTGCCGAGCCTTGAGTTGTCGTCTGTCCCGCGGGCTGGGGGTCCTGCATGGGCGGCATGCCGGGTTGATGCATCTGCTGCGAAGCCATGGGCTGTTGTAGTGGGGACGCGGCCATGGTTTGCTGCGGAGCCATCATTGCTTGCTGTGGAAATGCTCCCGGCAGTGGGTATTCCGACCCCTGGGCCTCGGGGCGCACGGCTGCCCCGCGCCCTCCCGCGCGCTCAATTTCCTGCACGCGCTTGGGGTCGAGGCTCACCGTGACGACGGTGCCGTTGCCCATGTTATCTTCGATGGAGACTGCCCCGCCGGCGTTTTCCAGGTATTCCTGCACCATGGGAAAACCTGCCCCGGTGCCGCGTATATACCGCTTCATCTTGCTGTTTGCGCTGGTGACGCCAAAGTCGAAGGCGCGCTCTTTGTCGTCGATGCCCGGACCTTGGTCGGCAAAGCGGATAGTTTCCCCGCCGTCCAGGATCGAGATAATGGGCTCGGCAAAGTGGGCGTGGATAAAGTTTTCGACAATCTCGCGGATAACCATGAGTGAGATGTGTCCGCCTTGCTCTTTCATGCACTGGTAGACGGTGTTAGTCGTCTCTTCCAGATACGTGCGGATGTCTTGCGGCTCGATGACGATCACGCGCGGGGTCGAAAGCATGTCGTCATAGACGGCGATGCGCGCCGCATACATGGTTTTCGGTGTCTGTTTCGATGTCTGCTCGCCCTCTTCGCGCTCTTCGCGTACGCCGTTGATGTGCTCGTTGTCGGGTGCCGGGTCACCGGAATCGACCATGGTGTAAAAGTCGTCAGACATGCCGCTCGCAATCTTTCAAAAGGTTTCGGATAAATAGTAGCTCACCGCGCAATGTTTCTCATCTTTCGACAAGTTTTCAAAACATGTTGAAAACTTTGGAAAATGGGCGAAAAGTTCTCAACATTGCCAACATGACCTGTCGAAAACTCGGTGAAATATCGTGAAAAGTTGGAGTCATACTCAAAAACTCATCCGGCTTATGGCGGAACCGTGTGAACTGCGCAACCTTTTACCTTTGATTTCTTGACATTTGAACATTGATTTCCCTACAATCTTCAAGCTCACGTGTCTATATCTGCGTCCGCGCCCTCGCGGACACTCGAAATGCAGCAGGAGGAACTTAAGATGAAGCGTACGTATCAGCCTAATAAGCGTAAGCGTGCCAAGACCCATGGCTTCCGTGCCCGTATGGCCACCAAGGGTGGTCGTGCCGTGCTCGCCCGTCGCCGCGCCAAGGGCCGCAAGCGTCTCACTGTCTAGCAGCGATACACACATCTCGCATGAAGACTATTAAGTCTCGGCAAGATTTCGAGCATGTGTTCAGTCAGGGGCGTCGTTTCAATCATCCTCTGATTCGAATGACCATATGTGAATCGGTTGGCGAAGGCGACTCTGGAAGGGTCGCCTTCGTTGGTGCTAAACGACTCGGTTGCGCAGTTGTGCGCAATCGTTCTAAGCGTGTGATGCGCGAGGCCGCCCGCAGCTGCGGATTTCCCGTTGCGGGTTATGACATCATCTTGTTCGCGACCCCTAAGACGAGGATCTCGTCGCCGGAGGAGATGAACGAGGCATTGCGTTCGCTTGTGATACGCGCCGGCGTTGCCGGGGAGGAGCGATGAGCAATCACGTTTTGCGACGTGTTGCCATCGCTCCTATTCGCATATATCAACAGGTTATTTCGCCCTTATTGCCTGACGCCTGCATTTATTATCCAACGTGTTCTCATTACGCCGTCCAGGCTATCGAGAAATACGGTGTTTGTAGAGGCTGCTGGCTTGCCGTGAGGCGCATCGCTCGCTGCAATCCCCTGCACGTCGGCGGTTATGACCCTGTGCCCTAGCGGGCACTCGCTATCGGAGGAAAAATTACATGTGGGATTGGATCGTTAACATCCTTTTCGAGCTGCTCAAGCTCATCCAGACCTTTGCGGTCGACTGGGGCCTGTCCATCATTATTCTGGTGGTCATCGTCCGTCTGCTGCTGACGCCGCTCATGCTCAAGTCGACCAAGTCGACGGCCCGTATGCAGGTGCTGCAGCCCAAGATGCTCGAGATCCAGGAGCGCTACGCTGACGACCCCCAGCGTCAGGCCGAGGAGATGCAGAAGTTCTACAGCGAGAACAAGTTCAATCCGCTGTCCGGCTGCCTGCCGCTTCTGATTCAGATGCCTATCCTCATCGCCCTGTTTACGCTTCTGCAAAACCTGCCTCATTACTTTAACGAGGGCACCTTCTCGTTCTTCAACATTCTGCCCGATCTGACCACCACGCCGAGTGCCTCTTTTGCCGATGGCTTTATGGTCGCACTGCCTGCGCTGGTTTGCCTGATTCTGTTTGCTGTCCTGACCCTGATTCCGCAGCTGTACATGTCGCGCAATCAGACTGGCCAGCAGGCCCAGAGCATGCGCATGATGGCCGTCGTCATGACCGTCATGATGCTCTGGATGGGTTGGAGCCTGCCCGTTGGTGTTCTTTTGTACTACGACGTGTCTTCTGCCTGGCAGGTCATCCAGCAGATCTTTGTGACGCAGAAGGTTATCGAGAAGGCTAAGGCCGAAGAGGAGGAGCGTCTTAAGAACGCCCCGCTGCAGGTTGAGGTCACGCGTCGCGAGAAGAAGCCGCGCCCGCACAAGAAGAAGTAGCGGTATAGTAATCTTATTTAGGTACCTAACTTTTGGAGTACGTTATGTCTGAAGAGATCGTCGAGGATATGCTTGAGGAGGTTGCCCCGCAGGCTGCGGGCGATTATCTCGAGATTGCACAGCGCTACAAGGCTGGTGAAGAGCTTACGGACGAAGAACTCGACACCATTGCCGATGTTGCGATTTCTATTCTTCGTTCCATCCTTTCGCATTTCGACGCCGCCAACTCTCCTATCGATGAGTATGAGGGCGACGAGGGCGAACTGATTCTTGATGTAACGGCTCCCGACCTTGCCGTCCTAATTGGTCGTCATGGTCGCACCCTCGATGCCCTTCAGGTTATGTTCTCGCTGTTGGTGAGCCGCAAGCTTGGCTTTAGGTATCCGGTTGTCGTCGACGTCGAGGGATATAAGAGCCGCCGCCAGGACAAGGTTGCCTCTATGGCTCAGTCTGCTGCCGAGCGGGCAGTTCGCACTCACAAAAGCGTTTCGCTTCCTCCCATGAATGCCTACGAGCGCCGTCTGGTTCATATTGCTCTTCGCGGCAACGATGCCGTCGATACGCATTCTGAGGGTTCTGACCCCGATCGTCATGTTGTGATTGTTGCTCGATAACCTAAACGAGCTTATCTTAAGGGGGCGTGGTTTCCACGTCCCCTTTTTTTGTCAAAAGTTCTTGATACACTGATTTTTGTCAGATAGGAGTTTGTCTTGTTTGTACTAACCGATGAGCAGGCAAGCCAGATGCTTAGTCGTCTAATTTCGTATTGCGAAGACTATTCTTTGAAGGTCTCCCATGATGCCCTACGCTCCTGTATTGAGCATCTTGATCTTGTTTTGGAGGTTAATAAGACCACCAATCTTACGCGCATCCTAAATATCGAAGATGCGGCTGTTCTTCATATTCTTGATTCCCTTGTGTTGCTTCCCTATATAGACATAGCTCCAGAAGGCGCTTTGTTAGACATGGGTACTGGTGCTGGGTTTCCTGGTATCCCTTTGACAATTGCTAGCGGACGTAAGGCTACCTATATTGATTCGGTTGGCAAGAAGGTTGATGCCGTTAACTCATTTGTTGAGGCTCTCAGTCTCAAGTATGCTCACGCGGTTCATGATCGTCTTGAAGAATATGCCCGAAGCCATAAGAAACAGTTTGCTGTTGTTACTGCTCGTGCGCTTGCACCGTTACCAGTTCTCGTCGAGTACGCTTCACCATTTCTAATAGATAGTGGTCTCTTTGTTATCACTAAGGGAAACCCGTCAGACGTCGAACTTCAGTCTGGTCTAACTGCCGCTAGCATATGCGGGTTCACCACACTTATGACAGATGATTTAGATTTGCCAAATGGCTTGGGTCATCGCGAGTTTATCATTCTAAAAAAATCTCGTCCGGCAGCTATTTCGCTTCCACGTGCTAATGGCATGGCGAAGAAGAATCCGCTTGCCTAGATGTTTCACGTGAAACATAATGGATGGTAATTACTTGTTATGTTTCACGTGAAACATAACAGATGATGAATCGGAATGTTTCACGTGAAACATCCTCCGTTTAACAGCTTAAAATACACCAGGAGGGACCGTGGGATTTCGCGACGTTAAGCGTTCAAAGAGCGCAAAAGACACGCGTATCATTGCAATCATCAATCAAAAGGGTGGTGTGGGTAAGTCCACCACAGCTGTAAACCTTGCAGCAGCACTGGGTGAACAGGGTCGAAAGACGCTGATTGTCGATTTTGATCCACAGGGTAATAGCACGAGCGGCTTTGGAATCGAAAAAGAAGAACTCGATAACTGCATCTATGATGCATTGCTGAATGATGTTCCGGCAGAATCGCTTGTTCTGGATACAAATTGCAGTAAGGTATTTGTAATTCCGGCTACTATCCAGCTTGCAGGTGCCGAAATTGAGCTTGTAAGCGCGATTGCACGAGAAACGCGCTTAAAGGATCTGCTTGAGCCTGTTAAGGATGAGTTTGACTTTATATTTATTGACTGTCCGCCTTCACTTGGCTTGTTGACCATTAATGCGTTGACGGCGGCGGACAGTGTTCTGATTCCGATTCAGTGTGAGTATTACGCACTCGAAGGTGTCACCAAGCTGCTTGAGTCGATGAAGATGGTCAAAACACGCCTAAATAAGAGCCTTGATACCTATGGCGTGCTTATGACGATGTATGATTCGCGAACATCGCTCTCAAATCAGGTTGTCGAAGAAGTGCAGTCGTACTTTGGCGATAAGGCATTTAAGACCTTGATTCCGCGTACGGTTAAAATATCAGAAGCACCGTCGTTCGGTGAGCCGGTAATTACATATGCGCCGCAAAATAAGGGTGCAAAGGCGTATATGAACCTTGCCAAAGAGGTGATCAAGCGTGCCTAGTCCTAGGAAGCGTGGCGGTTTGGGTCGCGGACTCAATGCATTGGTCTCAGAAGCAGAATATGAGACCGGTGGATCTGCGACGTCCGCATCCAATACTGCTTCGGAAACTAAACTTCCAATCGAAGATATCGTTCCGAATCCCAACCAACCCAGAATTCATTTTAATGAGACCGAGCTTCGAGAGTTGAGTGAGTCGATTCAGGAGCATGGTGTTCTTCAGCCACTTCTTGTACGCAAGCACGGTAATGGCTATGAGATTATCGCGGGTGAGCGCCGTTATCAGGCTTCTAAGCTCGCTGGACTTGAGGAAGTTCCTGTCATCATAAAAGATGTTGATGATGAAAAGATGCTTGCGCTTGCATTGATTGAAAATCTGCAACGCTCTGATCTCAATCCCGTCGAAGAGGCTAAGGGATATCGACAGCTCATCGATGCGAGTGGTATGACTCAAGAGGCCTTGTCGAAGGCTGTTAGCAAGTCTCGCTCTGCAATCACCAATTCGCTGCGCCTACTTGATCTTCCAGAGGTTGTTCAGCAGATGATCTTTGAAGGTAAGCTGACTGCTGGCCATGCTCGTGCAATTCTTGCAGTTCCATACGAAGATGCACGCATTAAGTTAGCTGAGAAGGTTGTTGCAGAAGGATTGTCCGTCCGTGCGACAGAAAATCTTGCCCCGTTGTTTTCTGCCGGAGAGACACCAAAAACGCCTCGAACCGCAACGCCTCAGTCTTTTAAGAAGGCGGCACGCGTTCTGCGTCAGGTGTTTAACACGAACGTTCGCGTAAAGAGCTCGCGCGGCAAGAACAAGATCGAGATTGAATTTAAGGATGAAGAGGAACTCTCTCGCATTCTTGGCGAAATCATTCAGTTTGATCAAGGAGGTCAGGATGAGGAATAAAGTTCTGACTGCTGTCGCTTTGGCTGCTACTGTTGCAGTTGGCGCTTTTGCCGGTTATAAGATTGCGACAGATGATGAATTGCGTGGTCGTTTACTTCGCGGAGCGCAGGATATCGTTGATACCTCAAAAAAGAAAATGGATGTTATGACCGAGGACGTTGCCATGCGTACGGCCCAGATGACTAAGAATCCCAAGATCAACCAAGATTGGGTTAATCATCAATGGGAAAATGTAGGCTTTTAGGTACCTAACAATGACTCATCTATTCTGAAGGGTTCCTTGTCTGATCACCAGTACAGGGATCCCTAATATCGTCCTAAATAATGCTGGATAATCGTATGATGCAGATAATCGATGAATATGAAACAGCCCCGGTTGCAATTAAGCAACCGGGGCTTTCTGATGTTTCACATGAAACGTTTAGGCTGGTCTCCCCTACGCGTTCTTCTGAACTTTGAAACGCTGCTTGAGTTGCCCACAAGCCGCATCGATATCGTTGCCACGAGAGTTGCGGATCGTGGTCTCGATACCACGGGACTCAAGACGGCGTTGAAGGTCTTCTACCTTATGGATCGGTGACGGCTTGAGCGGGCTGCCCTCAATATCGTTGAGCTGAATCAGGTTGACGTGGCACAGCGTGCCCTCGCAGAAGTCGCAGAGCGCCTGCATTTCGGGGTTGGTGTCGTTGACGCCCTCGATCATGGCATATTCGTACGTCGGACGGCGGCCGGTCTTCTCGGTGTAGAGCTGCAGTGCCTCGTGAAGGCGCAGGAGTGTGTATTTCTTGACACCGGGCATGAGCTTATTGCGTGTGGACTGGATAGCGGAGTGCAGCGAGACAGCTAGGGTGAACTGCTCGGGAATGTCGGCAAACTTACGGATGCCAGGAATAACACCGCTGGTAGACACGGTGAGATGGCGCGCTCCAATACCGATACCGTCGGGGTCATTAAGGATGCGCAGCGCCTTAAGAACCTCATCGTAGTTGGCAAAAGGTTCGCCCTGGCCCATGAACACTACGCTTGACGCGCGCTCGCCAAAGTCATTGGAAACGTGAAGTACCTGGTCGACGATTTCCTGGGCGGTCAGCGAGCGCCTGAGGCCGTTGAGGCCGGTAGCGCAAAAAGCGCAGCCCATTCCGCAGCCGGCCTGGGTGGATACGCAGACAGAGAGCTTGTTGCGACGGGGCATGCCGACGGTCTCGACAGAAATGCCATCGTGGTACTCGAGTAGGTATTTACGAGAGCCGTCCTTGGACACCTGCTTGGTGAGCTCGGTCGGCGTGTCGAAGGCAAATGCCTCCTTTAACTGCTCGCGGAAAGCCTTGGGAAGGTTGGTCATATCGTCAAACGAACAAACGTTCTTCTCAAAAACCCATTCAATGAGCTGCTTCGCGCGGAAAGCGGGCTGGCCGAGTTCGGCCACGAGCTCGCGAATATCGTTTTGGCTCAAGTCGCGAATGTCCTGAGATTTAGTCCTGGGATTCATGGAAGCCTTTCGATTTTGGGGAAATGTAAGGGGTATCGCTACAATATGGTATCAGCTGCAGAAATCATAGAGGAGGAGTCTGCCCATGCCGGGTAAAAGCCTAGAGAACATGCACGTAGCGGTCTTGGCGGGCGGCCATTCCGCCGAGCGCGAGATTTCGCTCAATTCGGGAAAGAACGTCGTGGTGGCCCTAAAGGAGGCTGGCTACACTTCGGTGGAGCTGCTCGATACGGCTGCCGATGATTTTATGGTGACTATGGCAACTGGCGATTTTGACGTGGCGTTTATCGCCATGCACGGCGCCGGCGGCGAGGATGGCGCCATGCAGGGAGCCATGGAGACGCTGGGTATCCCCTATACGGCGTCGGGTGTGCTCGCCAGCGCGTGTGGCGCCGATAAAGAGGTTTCAAAGCTTCTGTATGCCAAGGCGGGCATCCCCATTGCCCCCGGTTTGGCGCTTGAGGCGGGCGACGAGGTCGATATCGATCGCATCGTTGAGATTTGCGGCGAGCGTTGCTTTGTAAAGCCCGCCGTCAACGGCTCCAGCTACGGCATCTCCCTGGTACACGACCCCTCTGAGCTGCCCGCCGCCATCGCCAAGGCCTTTGAGTACGGCGATAAGGTGCTGGTCGAAAAGTGCATCGAGGGAACTGAGATTACCGTAGGCGTCTACGGCGAGGATGACGTGCGCGCCCTGCCGATCGTCGAGATTCGCAAGCCTGAGGACTGTGAGTTCTACGACCTGGATGTGAAGTACGTCGATCCCACGGATATCCACCGTATTCCGGCGCAGATTTCGCCCGAAAACTATGCTCGTGCCCAGGAACTAGCCTGTGCGGCCCACAAAGCCCTCGGCTGTCTGGGCATTTCGCGCAGCGATTTTATCGTGAGCGAGGACGGCCCCGTCATCCTCGAGACCAATACGATTCCCGGTATGACCGATACGTCGCTGTATCCGGACGAGATTCGTCATACCAAAGACATGACCTTCCCGCAGGTCTGTGACAGTCTGATTCGCATGGGTCTCCGTCGAGCGGGCATTGCATGCTAATCGAGGATGCTGTATCTCCTGGAACGCCGCAGTTTGTCATTGATTCCTATGCAACGCTTGCCGAGCGTGCCCGCACACAATCGTTTGGCCTTATCGAGGAGGATGTTATCGTCCTCGATACCGAGACCACGGGTCTTTCGGTCCAGGACAACGAGCTTATCGAGATTTCCGCGGCCCGTCTTTCGGGCCGCGAGGTCGTTGAACGCTTTGACACGTTTGTGCATCCCAAGCAGCTGATCCCCGCCGAAATCACTGAGCTCACAAGCATCACAAACGCCGATGTGGCCGATGCCCCCTCGGCTGTAGAGGCCGTGGCTGCGCTCGCCGATTTTGTGGGCGGGTGCCCGGTTATCGCGCACAATGCCACGTTTGACCGATCGTTCATCGAATCGGTCAAGGGCGGTGTCAACGTCAGCGACATCTGGATCGATTCGCTGGCGCTGTCCCGTATCGCGTTGCCGCGCCTGGCATCGCACAAGTTGTCCTTTATGGCCGATCTGTTTGGCTGCGACTCCGTGTCGCACCGCGCAAACGCCGATGTCGATGCCCTGTGTGGGGTGTGGCGCGTGCTGCTGGTTGCCCTTACGGACTTGCCGCAGGGCCTTATGGCGTGTCTGGCGGATATGCACGCGGATGTTCCTTGGTCCTATCGTCCCATTTTCTCGTTTTTGGCAGGTCAAAACCCCGGCTCGATTTTCTCGCTTGCCGCCGCCCGCGCCGACGTGCTCAAGGCCGATCGCGCCGATGATCGCGTGGATGCCGACGAGCTGCCGGTTCTTAACATGCCGAGCCGCGAAGAGATCGAGGCGGATTATGCCCCCGGTGGCCTGGTCAATCGCATGTATCCCACTTATGAGCCGCGCGACGAGCAGATTGCCATGGCGCTCGAGGTGCGCGACGCGTTGGTTACGGATACGCATCGCGTGATAGAGGCCGGTACGGGCGTCGGTAAATCGATGGCGTATCTCGTGCCCTTTGCCGAGGCCGCCCGCCGAAACAACATTACCGTTGGCATTGCGACCAAATCGAATAATCTTGCCGATCAGCTTATGTACCACGAGCTGCCAAAACTCGCCGATCAGCTGGACGGAGGCTTGTCATTCTGTGCGCTCAAGGGATATGACCACTATCCGTGCCTGCGCAAACTCGAGCGCATGAGCCGAAGTCAGGCCGAGATTACCACCAAGCGCGATCCTGCCGACACGCTCACAGCGGTTGCGGTGATCATGGCGTATGTGTGCCAATCTGCCGACGGTGACCTCGATTCGCTCGGTATTCGCTGGCGCAGCGTCAACCGTCCCGACTTTACGACGGCCTCGCGCGAATGCGCTCGCCGCCTGTGTCCGTTCTTCCCCGATAAATGCCTCGTCCACGGTGCCCGTCGTCGCGCGGCGCATGCCGATGTCGTGGTCACAAATCATTCCCTGCTGTTTCGCAACGTTGCGGCCGAAGGGAGAATTTTGCCTCCCATCCGCCACTGGGTAATCGACGAGGCCCATTCCATCGAGCGCGAGGCGCGCCGCCAGTGGGCGCGCGTGGTCTCGGCAGACGAATCTCGTGTGCTATTTGAGCGCCTTGGCGGGTCGAGCTCCGGTGCATTGAGCCAGGTATCTCGTGATTTGGCGACATCCGAAGGCTCCACGCTTTATCTGGGGCTCACCGCGAAGGCGACGTCTACGGTCGCACGCGCGAGCATGGCACTCGCCGAGGTGTTTGACGGCGTGCGTGAGCTCGGCCGTCGCGCCCGCGGTGGCTACGACAGCGCAAATCTGTGGATTGGCCCCGAGTTGCGCGAGTCGGATGACTGGCATGACTTCTTGCAGTCTGCCAGCGCTGCTATCGATGCCCTGGAGCAGGCGGATAAAAATGTTGCCGCGCTGGTGCAGGCTGTCGCTGCCGATAAACCCGAGGTCGTCGTCGACCTGGGCGATATTTCGCGCCGTCTGCACGAGCTGGCCGAGAACCTCAAGCTCATCATTGACGGCACCGACGAGCATTATGTGTACTCGCTGCAGGTCAACCGCCGCCTACGTGCGGGCGGAGAATCCATGACCGCCGAGCGCATCGACATCGGCGAGGCCCTGGCGAACGAGTGGCTGCCCGAGGTGCATACGGCCATCTTTGCCTCGGCAACCATGACGGTGTCCAAGAGCTTTGAGCACTTTAACCATGCCGTAGGCCTCGATCGCATTGGCGCTTCGGCATCCTCGTCACTGCACCTGGATTCGAGCTATGACTTCGATTCGAACATGGCCGTAGTCGTGGCGGGGGACATTCCCGACCCTCGCGACCGCGAGGGCTATCTGTCCGCGCTCGAGCGCGTATTGGTCGATGCCCATCTTGCCATGGGCGGGTCGGTACTCACGCTGTTCACCAATCGCCGCGATATGGAAGACCTGTACGCTCGGGTTGAGCCCAAGCTGGCGCGTGCCGGCCTGGAACTCAATTGCCAGCAGCGCAATTCGTCTCCCCGTCGCTTGCGCGATCGCTTTATCAACGAGTCGACCTCGTCGCTCTTTGCTCTCAAGGCATTTTGGGAGGGCTTCGATGCCGGCGGCGAGACGCTGAGATGCGTCATTATCCCCAAGCTGCCATTCTCGAGCCCCACCGATCCTCTCTCGTGCGAGCGCAATCTGCGCGAGGACCGCGCCTGGGTACGCTACTCGCTGCCCGAGGCGGTTCTCGAGGTCAAGCAGGCGGCCGGTCGCCTGATTCGTTCATCGACCGATTGCGGCGTGTTGATTTTGGCCGACCCGCGTCTGGTGACGAAGGGTTACGGCAAGAAATTTCTGACATCGCTGCCTACCAGCTCGTATCAGCGCATCGAAACGGCGCAGATCGGCCACTATCTTCAGTTATGGCGCCAAGCGCACGAACGCCATCGCTAAGAACGGAAGGCCATTGCCTCGGCGGCATCACATAGACGCTTTGAAAGGGCGGGGTCGTCTGCGATGCGGATGGCTCCGCCCGCTGCGATAATCTGGCTAAACAGCCAGTTTTCGGAGCTATAGGAAACGGTCACGCTTGCCGTACCCTCCCCATCGGCTTTAATTGACCTGATACCTGCCCACCTCACGCGTTCTGCCATATCGAGCGGCATCAGGAGCTTAACGCTCTGGCTTGCCTGTGCAAGGGAATCGTGCAGGGACGTGGTTTCGGTCGTGTGACGCACGACGGAGTCTTCCGTCAGCAGAAGCTCCTCGATCTTGTCCATACGGTAGGAGCGCTGCCCGTCTGCCTCGACATCCCAGGCAATCAGGTACGTTTGGTCGCCGTTGGTCGTAATCTTTAGGGGGTCGATCAATCGCCTGCGTGGATGCTGGTCGTCCAGGGAGCGGTAGGTGACGAGGCATCGCACGCCATCCTGAATTGCACAGCAGAGTTGCTGCCAATAAGATCCGCGGGCGACGGTATCGTCAACGCGTTGGTTGTATCCGAGTTCCGCCGGAAGGAGTGCGCGCCGGATGCGCGCCGCCGCGCACTCCTCGATTCCGAGTGACTCCAATTCATGATTGAGTACGGCGCCCTCGGCGGCACTCAGGCGAAGCGGCAGCACACGGCCCGCATCGCCGATGAGAACCACACGTTCATCGTGGCATTCGCAAATGATGCGCGCGCCCGATTCGCGGTCTGCGAGCGTCGAGATGATGCCGATGATCTCGTCGAGCGAAGCTCCGGAGATATCGAAGCGACTGCAGATTTCGTCTCGCGTCATGCCCGCCTCGCCGGCGGCATAGAGTGCCTCCATAATGTCGATGGAGCGCGAGAGCCTTTGTTCGCTGGTGAGCTTACGCACGGCCATGAGCGCTCACTGTCCTTTCGATGAGGCGGTTCCACGCCTGCTTGAGTTCGTTGGGCGCTACGGGCCTCATACCGTCAACGCTGTGTTCCATGCAAAATGACGCCGCCGCATTCAGGTCGCGAACGTCAACGGTCCAGGTCCAGCCGTCTTTGGCGTGCTCGAGCCTTCCTCGCCCACGTGTGAGGCCGTGGACCATGTCGGATTGAGCCTGCGGAGCAAACGAGAAAGTTGCCGTGACGGGCTGGCAATCGGAGAAATCGAATTCAAAGAAGAGGTAATCGTTGAGATTGAAGTCTGCGGGAATGGCGTAGGCCCGCGATGGACGCCACGCACGAACGATGCGATCGCAGCGAAAGGTTCTGATTTTTCCGGTGGCGTCATCTAGGCCGCAAAAGTAGGCTGTTCCTTCGCGCTCGAACATGCCGTAGACGCAAACAGTGCGTTGTCGTTGCTCACCCCGTCCGTTTTGATACAAAAAACGCAGCGCGCATCGGTCGGCAAACGCGCTCCATACCGCATCGACCGTCGGCGAGTGAACAACGGGGGGTTCGGCCGTATTCGTCTCGCCGGTAAGATAGGCAATTTTGGAGCGTATGTCGGCGAGCGGGGTCGCAAAGGCCGAAGAGCCCGTGGTGAGGGTCTGATCGATAGCGTTTAGCAGAATGTCGGCATCGTCTGCGGTGATCAAGCCGCCCGCGGCAAACGTATGCTCACGGTCGATTGTCCAGGCGCTCTCCTCGGTCTCCTGGGCACCCGCGGCGCGAACTTCCTTGATCACAATGCCCCGCTCGAGCAGCTTGTCGCGGTCGCGGCGAAATTTTCGCTTATCCGAGTCGACGTTGCCCGATCCGTAGCCTAGGTCAGAATCCAGCACGATCTGCTCGGTAGTTAAGGGCTCGGGGGAACTGTTGAGGACAAAGAAAAGGTTGAGGATACGCTGGGCGGTTTTGTCGAAACCGGGTTCTGGCGCATTTGTTTTGTTTGTCGCGGTCATATCGCTTACCGTCATAGAATCCTCGCATGGGAAGGTTATTTGATGCCATGATTTTAATCCGATATGGAGATTAGGCTATATCCTTGTCCGCTCAGTGCGTTAAGATGCCCAGATTTCGGCCGATTGCGTTCGCTCGGGGTATACTTTCGACTATATACGGTTCTAATGTGCAAGCATTGGGCCTATTTGTCGGATTATGGATGTGGAGCGCACATGGCGAACACCCAGAACTATATCAATCATCTGCTACAGGGCACGGGCATCACGCCGGCGTGCAGCGAAGAAGAGCGTTTGGCTGCCGAGGATATCGCCCAGATCTTCCGCAATCATGGCTTTGATCCCGAAGTCCAGGAATTTAACGCTCCTGCACCCAGCAGGCTGGCATTTGCCGTCACAGGCATTCTGTCTTTTGCCGGTGCCCTGCTTATGGGTATTGGCGGCAGTATCGGCTTAATCGGTGTTCTGCTGGCCATCGCCGGTGCCGTGTTGTATGTGCTCGAGCGTACCGGTCGCCCTGTTATCTCTCGCCTGGGCAAGACGGGCGTGAGTCAAAATGTCATTGCCTATCACAAGGCCACAGGTCCGCTTGCATCTCCGCGCAACCGTCCGGTGGTTGTTGTCGCCCATTACGATTCTCCGCGTGCCGAGCTCCTCGCTCGCGAACCGTACGCGCCGTATCGCGCGCTCATCGCCAAGATGCTGCCGGTCGCCACGATTGTCCCCGCTGCCGTCGCCATTCTGCGTATACTGCCGCTCCCCGGCGCTCTGAAGGTTCTGCTTTGGATCGTTGCGATCCTCGCCTCTCTTGTGGCGCTCGCCAACGCGGCCAATATCATTGCCAACCGTTTTGTTCTTCCCTATACGTCCGGTGCGGTCTGCAATAAGTCTTCTGTAGCCGCGATGCTCGGTGTCATGGATAACGTTGCTCCTTACCAAGGCGAAAACGAGTTCCCCAACGACATTCCGTTTGATGACTATTTTGGTGAGCAAAAGCGTCGTGCCGAGGAGATGGCGCGCGCGGCGGCTGAGTATGCCGCTGTCCAGCAGCAAAACGACTACGGCAACACGATCGAGTACGAAGAACCCTCCTACACCGAGGACGAGTTTGGCCAGCCGATCGCTCCCGAATCCGAGCAGGGTGAAGTTTTTGACGAACAGATCGATGGCTTTGAGGGTGCCTCAGCTGACGAAACCCTGATTGGTGTCATTGCTCCCGAGGCTCAGGCTGAAGCCGAGGTTGCTGCCGAGCCGGTCTCGGATGAGGATGTCGTCGAGTCGATTGGTGCGCCCGCTGTCGCCGAGCCGAGCGAGCCCGAGCCCAAGCTGTATCGCAATGCTGCCGGTAATATTCGCTTTGGTTCTGATGCCATTCGTGCCTTGGGGATGCTTCCCGAGTCGTGCACGCTTGATTACGAAGAGGGCGAGGAGCCGACGATCGATCCCGAGCCTGCTTCGGTTGAACCTGTCGCCGCGCCTGCCGACGAGCCCGTCGTCGATACCGAGCCCGAGACGGAACCCGAGCCCTGCCCTGCACCCGAGCCGGACACCGCTGCACCCGCTCCGGTGGTTCAGGATGTGTACGACGATTCCGCCAGCGATTACGATGAGTATCCGCAGCGCGTTTCCTATGAGAGCGATACCGATTTTTCGGCCGATCTACCGGTCGCGACGCCCCATGCCGATATAGCATCTGCGTTCTCTTCGATTGGAGCCAGCGCTTCAAGCTTCTTTAAGGGCGCACTCGCTAAGGGTAAAAAACTTGTCGACGACCTTGAGGAAAAGCGTGCCGCTGCGCGCGAGGTGGCAGAGCAGGAGGCTATTGCCCACCAGCAGGCTGCCGAGGCCGAGCGTGAGCGTGCGGCGCGGGAATTTGAACAGCATGAGGCTGAGCAGCCTGCCGCGACGGAGGTCGCCGAGGCTACGACGTCCTTTGAGGCCCAGCAGCCAATCGACGCCACCGAGACGCTCGATGCCGCGAAGCTCGATGCCACGATAACGTTCGAGAAGCAGGGTACTGCCATCGCCGATCCCCTTTCTGTTTCCGATGAGTCCCAGGATGCTGCAGATGAGATCGAGGCGCCCGAAGCCGAGCCGGCTGAGAGTGTCGATGCCGAGCAGGTTGAGAACGTTGACGCCGAGACGAACACCGCCGACGAGATTGAAGCCGACGCGACGGTCGTCGTTGAGCAAGAAGAGACCCCGGTGATTTCTAACGCCGATGAGTCCAGGCCGTACTCTACGCAGATCTTTACCATGCCTGCCCCGAGCGATCCCGGCTCCACGGTTGCCAACCCCGCATCGGCGCAGGTCGAGACGGTTGATTCGCTCATGGCACAGATTTCGTCCAAGGCCGCACCGCGTCCGCAGATGAATATCCCCGATCCCGCTTCTGCTCCGGTGCTCACACCTTCTTCTTCGCCGCTTGCCTCGTTCCCCGATCCGTCGCTGCCCTCGATGCAGCAGGCAAACGTCGCATCCCGCACATCCCTCTTCGATCTCCCCGACCCCTCGGCTCAGGCCGACGATCCTTTCGCGACGGCTCAGGGGCCCGAGCCCACGTCGGCGCCGGTTGCCCCCTCCATGCCCGTTTCTTCGGGCGCTCAGCCCATCGAAACCATCTCGGCTCCCGTCGTCAAGGAGGCAAAGCCTCAGAAGCGCGGTCTGGGCGGCTTGTTCGGACGCAAAAAGAAGAATGAGCAGAACAGCATGAGCGACTGGCTGGGCGTCGAGGATGACTACGATGCCAAGAAGTCTGGCCGCGGTATCGGCTCTTGGGATAACTTTGAGGACGATGATAACGGCTGGAAGGGCGGTGCCACCTCTTCTGACGGCGCTTCTGCCGAGGACATGCTTTCGGCTGTTGCCTCCATGGGTGATGACGAGCTGCTTGGTCACGATATCTGGTTTGTGGCAACGGGTGCCTCGGATTGTGACGGCGCCGGTATAAAGGCGTTCCTCGAAGCCCATCGCGATAAGCTGCGTGGTGTGTTCTTTATCAATCTTGAGTCCATTGGAGCCGGTAGGCTTTCGGTCGTGACGGTCGAAGGCGAGCAGCAGTTGCTCAAGGGTGATCGCCGCATCATGAATCTGGTCATCAAGGTGTGCAAGTCGTTCCACGTTGATTGTGGCGCGTTTGAGATGCCCTATGCCAAGACCGATGCCTATGCCGCGCTCGAGGCGAGCCGTCGCGCCCTCACAATTGCCGGTGTCGATGGCCCGCGTCTTGCCTGCGCGCGCACCGAAGACGATTTGCCGTACAACGTCAACCCGACGAACATCGCTACGGTGTCCGAGGTTGTCACCGAGGTCATCCGCCGTTCGTAGCGGACCTCTAAGGAGTTAGCGTGTTTTCATACATCAAACGCCATTGGCCCGTCTATGTGGTTCTGTTTTTGATCGCCATCGCTATGGGTCTGGGGGCCGCATATATCGTGGGCGCTAAGGGGTCGACGCCCAGGTCCACGATGAGCGAAGAGGTGGAGCAAGAGCAGAGTTTGGGTGCCGACGGTATTTTGGATGGCGATCTGGAACTTGTTGACGGCGGGTCTGCGTCTACGGAATAGCCTTTGGTTACATACGCCAGATAACGGGCGAGCCGGCATATCGGCTCGCCCGTTATTTCTACCTACTCCTCTTTTGATGCCGAGCTTAGCCAAGTGAGCCAAATTGCTGTGCCACCGGCGGTCAATAATGCGGTGAGAAAAGAGATGATGGGTGCATTGCCCGTATTTGGAAGATCCTGCGGAATGGCGCATTTTTGAACAACACGATCTTTATCGTGCGACTCGAGTTTTTCGCCTCCTCCGTTGCGGCAAAGGTCAACACGGGCACTGTTGGCGAGTGCGGTTTGGGGCGTATAGGATGAGGTTGCACACATCCGGATGATTGCTCCGTGTAAATCCGATTTGAGGGATGCCGCCGCGTCGTCAAGGTCGTCATGCTCGTCTTTAAGCCCATTGCGATTCCAAGAATCGTTGTCGCGCCGGGTCGTAAAGTCTGCGGAAACCGAGCCATACTCAAAGCGAATCCCCGTGATAACAGTGTCGTCCGAAAGCGTAAGGTTCTTTACTTCGAGGGTGGAAGACTCCGTGGTCGAGACATCGGCTTTCCAAAGACTCCAGCCATCGTAATCGACAATCCGCACATCCTCGCCCAGCCGCTCTTTGACCTCGGCTGTCTCGAGCCACGGGTTGGTGTGTTCATCGTCAAGTGTGGCGTTGGCCTTTTCCTTTATGCCCAACTTGTCTGCCGGTGACGTTCGATACCAAACATTGCAGAGCCCGTTTAAGTCGCCGACGGCGATCGGGGTTTTAATGGCGACAAGTTTGGCCGTGCCGTCTTTGGCACATTCGAGATCGTCGGTGACGGTGAACTCGTCGACCCAGGTGCTCGATTCGTTTTGAGCGTCGATGGTGTAGGAATAGGAGCCCTTTCTGTCGGGTTGCGTCGCCGCCCGGTTTTTACCGTCGCCGTTCGCCACTGTTCCCTTTGCGGTTGGCCGCGCGATTTCTTGTCGCTTGTCGACGCTCCCCTTAATCTCAATCGGTGCATCCTTCATGGTTACGGCCTGGATCTTCCCCGTATCCTCGACTTCAAAGGATACGTCTTCAGCGAGGTCATAGGAGCGCGGGGACATTGTTTCGCGTAGGGTATAAGAACCGGGTTCAAGGTGCTCCACGCGATGGGGCTGCTCGGATGATATCCAAGAATCAATTTCTGTTCCATCGGCGTCGCATAAGACCAGTCGGGCGCCTTTAACTTCATGCTTGCCTGTCATATCGACCTTGGAGAAATCGACCTTGGTGTAATCATTGGGCAATTCGATCTGCGACTCGACCACGGGGACCTTCTGGTCGATATAAGTAAGCTCAACGATATGTGCTGTCCGATCAAGTAGATAGCCGTCGGGAGACTGGGTTTCAACGACTTCGTATCGTGCCGTTCCGCAACCCAGCGAAAGGTTGTCTACGCGAGCTTTACCTTGTTCATCGGTTGTGACGGAGGCAACGGCTTCACCGGCAAGGGCGGCAATGTGGCCATCGGGGCAAACGATATCGTCGGCAGCGCGAATTTCAAACTTGGCACCAGATAGGGCACTGCCGTCTACTGCGTCAGCCTTCACGATCTCGATGCTTCCGGTTGCCGCGCTGTTGAAATACGAGACGGCGGCGATAGGTGTGAGATCTGCATCGGCAGGAATCGTCACCTTCATTTCGTCGCCCACAAGGTAGGGCGCTTTGGCTGCGACTTCTCGTACGTAATATGTGCCCGGCTTGAGCGATTCTGGCAACGTGACGGTGCCGGTCGCATTGGTGGTAAAGGTGTTCATAACGTTGTGCGTCGGATACCAGCATGTTTGAGAGATGGGTTCACGGTTGCTGTTGAGCAGCTGAAAACTAAAGCCGGCAAGGGGGACGGAAGCTCCCGTCCGGGCATCGCGTTTGATGATTTGGAGATGTGTCGAAAGGGCGTGATTGTCCACTATGTACTGAAGCTTGGCTCCGTCGGCGATTTGCTCGGGCGCGATGGTCCAATCTTCTGCCCGCTTGAAGCCTGCGGGAACAGTTTCCGGGACCTCGCGAACGGTATAGCCCGCACGATCGTAGGGGATGGCTCCGTGGACGCCGTCCGGTCGTGTGCCCGCGCCAAACCAGGCCTTGGGCTGGTCTTTGGTGGATGCGAAGCCATAGATATTTGTCGTCAATGTGCCTACGACCTGCTTAGAGCTGTTGCTGACAATTTCAAAGACGACGCCTTCCGCTGGCTGTTCTAATCCCGATTGCTCGCCGTTCCCGTAATCCTTGAACTTGGAAATCTCGAGGTCAAACGCAACATGAGTATTGGGGATGCGGCGTTCGAGCTCAACGACACCCATGTCGTTTAATTGATTGGGACCGACCGTATAGGTCCAGCTGTCATGGGGGAGCAGGTAGCCCTCTGGTGCTTTCGATTCGTAGAGGGTAAAGGTTCCCAGGGGAATGTCGCTTAAGGTCGCCTGGCCATCGCCTTCGGTCGTGAAGGTGCGCGTCCACCCAGGGGTAGATTGCGAGACACAGGTAAATTCGGCTTTGGCGAGCGAGGTTCCCGCCTGCGCTCCGGCACTCGTTGCGGCATCGGTTTTGACGACACGCAGCGTGATAGAACCTGGCTGCTCGTTGATTGTGACATGTCCGCCGCTTTTTCCGGTGGTAAAGACGATGCGATCGCGTCGGGGCAGATAGCCTGTCGGCGCTTTGGTTTCGATTAGGTAGTATGCCGTGTTGGGCAAAAGTGTTGCCCGTGCACGACCGTTGCCGTCCATTTTGATGCTGCCGACGTGTTTGTCCGTGTTTTTCTCAAAGATGTTAAACGTCGCCCCACCTAACTGATACGTATCGTTCCCGCTGGTAATGACAGTGTTAGCAGACCTTTTTTCAAAGGATACGGTGATGGTGGGCAAAACGTAGAGCATATCCTGGTGCCGGCCTTCGTTAGAGACGGGTCCGTGATAGCGTCTGGCGCGATGCGGGTCGGCCTTAATATTTCCGGCTTTTGCGTTGTCGTAGAGCCAGCGCGCCGCCGCGACAACCTCGGCGTCTTGATCGAACTTGCCGCTTTTGGCAACGCCGGCGTTGTTTGTATACGCAAAAGAGCCATCGGGGCGCGTGGTTCCTTTGAGCATCCACACGGCAATCTGGGTCGCGGCGCGAGCGCGTTCGGCCGTTAGGTTATGGCCGCCAAATGATGTGGCGGAGGGGTATCCATGGCAGATGACGGCGGCAAACTCGTTGTCGAGCCATGTCCAACCCTGATTGTAGGTCCGCCAGGGTCCTCCCGGGCTGCTGGGGCCGGGGCAGTCTTGGTTCATGCAGTAAGAAATCGAGGCGTCTTGTGCCTCGTACTTGCCAATGCCAAACGGTCCGCACATATCGCTGATGGTGCGAAAACTAAGCGTATCGTTTCCATCGACGGCGCAGGCGGTACCAGGCGTGGCGCAGGCTAGAAACAACAAGAGGAATAGGAGCAGCGGTGCTGTTGCGATTGCGCTGTGGACAGAGTGCGTGGGTGCATTGGACATGGCTGCTCCTTATCCTTTGTGCGCCGCGCTGGGAGATTGCGGCGCGTGGGATGAGATTAGCGCCGGGGGTCATACGGGTAAGTACCGCGAGCTGACCAAGAACTTGCCAAGTTCCCAACAAATGGAGACCGGTTTTAGATAATCAAACAAAAGAGCAGGTAGAAGACGGTGTAAAACAGGTTACTCGAGTCCCTGTTTTCGCAATTCGAGCAACAAGAAGATGTTTTTCCATGCGTAAAACATGGGTTGGCGCCCTTGTATCAAACAAGACAACCGCGTTATACTATCCCCCACATATGCGGGCATCGCCAAGTGGTAAGGCATCAGCTTCCCAAGCTGACACTCGCGGGTTCGAGTCCCGTTGCCCGCTCCAGTTAAAAGTACAAGCACGGCACCATCACGGTGTCGTGCTTTTTTCAATAAAGTGCCGGGACTCGAACCCGACAGGGTGTGAACGTTAGGCAAATGGCAAAATGTTAGGTTAATACCTGCTGCCTATACTTGCACCTGCGCACGGTACAATGGTTGAGTTACGACCAACGTGCCAATAACCAAAAAGGAGCCGCTATGATCGATCGCTATACCCGCCCGGAGATGGGACACATCTTCTCCCTCGAGAACAAGTACGCCATTTGGCAGGAGATTGAGGTTCTGGCCTGCGAGGCCCAGGCGGAGCTCGGCAAGATCGGTATTTCTAAAGAAGAAGCTCAGTGGATCCGCGACCACGCCAACTTTGAGAAGGCGAAGGTCGACGAGATCGAAGAAGTCACGCGCCATGACGTCATTGCCTTCCTGACCAATATGAAGGAGTATATCGACGCCGATGTTCCCGAGGGCGAGCCTAAGCCCAGCCGTTGGGTTCACTATGGCATGACCAGCTCTGACTTGGGCGATACGGCCCTGTGCTATCAGCTCACCCAGGCCTGCGACCTAATTATCGAGGACGTCAAGAAACTCGGCGAGATCTGCAAACGTCGCGCTTTCGAGGAGCGTAACACGCTCTGCGCCGGTCGCACTCACGGCATCCACGCCGAGCCTATGACCTTTGGTATGAAGTTTGGCTCTTGGGCCTGGGAGCTCAAGCGCGATCTGGATCGCCTTGAGGACGCTCGCAAGAACGTCGCCTTCGGTGCCATCTCGGGTGCCGTTGGCACCTACAGCTCCATCGAGCCGTTTGTCGAGGAGTATGTCTGCGAGCACCTGGGTTTGGTTCACGACCCGCTGTCCACGCAGGTTATCAGCCGCGACCATCATGCCTACCTCGCTGGCGTCCTCGCCACCACGGCGGCCACCTGCGAGCGTATCGCTACCGAGGTTCGCAATCTGCAGAAGACCGATACGCTCGAGGCCGAGGAGCCGTTCCGCAAGGGTCAAAAGGGCAGCTCCGCCATGCCGCACAAGCGTAACCCGATCACCATGGAGAAGGTCTGCGGCCTGTCGCGCGTCGTGAAGTCCAACGCCCAGGTCGCCTTCGACAACGTCGCCCTGTGGCATGAGCGTGACATTTCGCACTCTTCTGCCGAGCGCGTCGCCCAGGCCGATAGCTTTATCGCGCTTGACCACATGTTCCAGTGCCTTATCCGCGTTATCGATGGCCTCCAGCTGTATCCGGCTCGCATGATGGCCAACCTCAACAAGACCCGCGGTCTCATCTTCTCCTCCAAGGTTCTGTTGGCCCTCGTCGATACGGGCATTACCCGTGAGGACGCCTACGCAATCGTGCAGGAAAACGCCATGGCGACCTGGCATGAGGTGCAGGACTGCGTTTCCGGCCCCACCTTCAAGGAGCGCCTCGAGGCCGATCCGCGCTGCACCGTCAGCCAGGAGAAGCTCGACGAGATCTTTGATCCGTGGGACTTCCTCACCCGCATCGATACGGTCTTCGATCGTCTGGAGCAGCTGAGCTTCGAGTAGGTTCGGGCATAACGTTAGCTTTTTAGGGCGCTTTGCTGGTAATGTGTGTTGCCGGTAAAGCGCCTCGTTGCATTCATGGAAAGACGGGGATAATAGTCGTCTCGAATGACATTCTGAGAAGGAGATCGCATGATTTCGTTTGATTACAAGCCCCAGGGCGTGTGTACTCGCAATATTCACCTCAATCTTTCCGATGACGGCAGCAAAGTGCTGGGCGTTGAGTTTACCGGCGGCTGCAACGGCAACCTCAAGGCCATCTCTAAATTGGTCGAAGGTGCTTCTTCCGATCGTGTGATTGAGGTGTTGGCCGGCAATACGTGCGGCACGAAAAAGACCTCCTGTGCCGACCAGCTTACGCGTGCCATCGAGGCCGCGCGTGCCGAGATTGCCTAATGAGTATTTTTGATCGCGTTAAGAATGGGGTAACGCGCCGAGGATTTGTGTTGGGTGGTGCTGCCGCGAGTGCTGCCACGCTGCTTGCGGGGTGCTCGAAAAAAACGGGCACCAGCGATGATGCTGCCGGTGAGCCGCAGGTTATCAAAGATGATTCCAAGATCGTCTCGATTACCGAAGAGTATGAGGCCGTCGACATTGATCTTAAGCCGACGGCGTCGTGGACGTTGCCATTGGGGACGCTGCTGTACTACTGCGATGGCGGTTACGCTGCGGCGATGATGGCGCCCGCATCTGCGCTGCATGCCAACACGCTTGGCGTGTTCAACATGGGGGACGGCTCACTCACCACGTTGATTGACGATCCTGTCGAGGGTTCCGGTTATGCGTTTTACGACGTTCGCGCCACCGATAGCGTGTTTGCGTGGGTTGAGATGAACTACGCGAATTCGTCGTGGAAGCTCTATGCGCAAACCCTGTCGGGCGCGGCGCTTACTGGTAATGCCGTTGAGCTTGATCGCGGCGGTGAGGATTACGACCCCCCGCTGTTTACCGCCTTTGACTCGTCGGTCATCTGGTACAAGATGCCTTCGACCGGTGGCAATAAGACCGGCAGCGATTCATATTGCTACCGCCGTTCGCTCGATGAATCTAAAGCGGAGGCAATCTGGAAGTCGACAGGCCGCTTTGCGTCTGCACCGCGCGTGAGCGATGGCATCCTGACTATCTCACCCCGCGTGCGCAATGACGAGGGCGTCTATTACGGCATGACGGCGATCGACCTGACGGACGGCAACAATACCAAGAGGGCTCAGCTGGTCCTTCCTTCGTCGGTGTCACCTTTCGAGGCCGTATATATGGGCGATACGTTTGTGTTCTCCATTGAGGCGACCTATGCCGGCGTGGGCGGCCTGGGCAATATGGGTACCTACATTGGTAACGAGGGCGGCCCGTATCAATTTCTATCGCGCGAACCGCTTGCGTGCGCCGCCGGCAGGAAGGGCAAATATCTGGTTAAGGTTCAGGCGTCGCATTTTCTGATCGATACCTCCGCTAAAACCTATGGTTCGCTGCTGTCGCCCGACCGCGCTCTCGAATATGGCGATTATCCAGCTACGGCGGGAAAATCGAATACGTTTTTAACCTATGCCACGGTGCGCAATAGCCAAGGAATTCCCGAGACGGTTACCGCTCGCCTGTTCTCTCTTTAGCGCCGAGGGGTTAAAAAGGCGCCGACGGGGGAATAAGCCCATTGTAACCGTGAGTACCGCCCGCCGAGCTGTCGCGCCCATGCGATGCCCGGTGGGCTCAGGTGCGTTAAAATGGGCTTGTTCTTAGCTAATTGAGACAGGGGGGCCGTGTTATGGCTTCAGATGCAAAAAAGATTCTGCTGGTCGAGGACGAGAAGGCGATCCGTGACGCTGTCGCTGCCTATCTCGAGCGCGAGGGCTACTGGGTTGTTGGCGTTGGCGATGGCCAGTCTGCGATCGAGGAGTTCGAGAAGCACCAGTTCGACCTGGTTGTGCTCGACCTTATGCTCCCCAAGATCCCCGGCGAGCGCGTTTGCCGCACTATCCGCGATACCTCGGATGTGCCCATCATCATGCTTACCGCCAAGGGCGAGATCGAGGATCGCATCATCGGCCTCGAGCTTGGTGCCGACGACTACCTGATCAAGCCGTTCTCGCCGCGCGAGCTTGTCGCCCGCGTTCGTGCCCTATTCCGTCGTGCTCACCAGGCAGACGAGCCCGCCGTTGAGGTACTCGACTTTGGCGATCTGGTCATCGATATCTCGGGCCACAAGATCTTGGTCGAGGGCAAGGAAGTTGATTTGACCGCTTCCGAGTTTAAGCTGCTCACCACGCTTGCTCGCCATCCCGGTCGCGTCTATAACCGTATGGAACTGGTCGAGAAGGTGCTCGGCTACGACTTTGAGGGCTACGAGCGCACCATCGACAGCCACGTGAAGAACCTTCGCGCCAAGCTGGGCGACGACCCCAAGAAGCCTAAGTGGCTCTATACCGTTCACGGCGTCGGTTATCGCTTCGAGGCTCCGGCCAAGACCGATAAGTCGGACGAGAAATAGGTAAATCACATATGACACCTGCGCGCTTTGAAATCGGACAAAAGCACAAGCAGGAGAACGAGGCGGGTTCCAAGGCAAGTTGGAACACGCCTCGTTCCGATTCACGGCCGGCGATGAGCTATCCCTCGCGTATGGCTTTGGCTTTTGCCCTGACATCGCTCATGACGGTATTGGTGCTGGTGGGCGTTGTCTCCGTTGTGTGGGGCACCGTCTTTTCGGATTACACGCGCTCCAATATCGTTGAGATCGCCAATTCTGCTGCCGAAAAGCTTGCGACGTCGTATGAGGAAAACGGCAATTGGACTGCGGGCGAGCTGCGCACGGTCGCGACATCGAGCTTGGTGTCCGACGACCTGGGTATGCAGGTCGTCAACAAAAAGGGCGTTGTCGTTTATGACGACTCATGGCCTTCGGCAAGTGCGACCGCCGATGTGCGCGAGAGCGAATTGCCGTCGAGCAGCTCGAGCGGTAAAAAGGCCTCGCATAGCCCGGTCTCGTCAGCGCCCACCGACTCCGATAGCGTTGCCAACGTCGAAATCGTTACGTCCTCTGGCGAGCATGTCGGACAGGTAAAGCTATGGGCTATCGGCTCCGACGCACTGCTCACTAAGGCAGATTCTGCGTTTAGGGAGAAGACCTTTAACGCCATGGCTCTTGCCGCGGTTGTTGCAATCTGCATCTCGGTCGTTATCGGATCGCTCGTGTCGCGCATGCTTACCAAGCCGATTCATCGTATTACGAGCACAGCCAAGCAAATTCGCGACGGCGATCTGTCTGCTCGTACGGGCTTGCGCGGCGATGACGAAATCGATCAGCTGGGTGAGACCTTTGACGAGATGGCCACCTCACTCGAGAAAGATATGAAGCACGAAAAGCGCCTGACCTCGGATGTCGCACACGAGCTTCGTACACCGCTCATGGCCATGCTTGCAACGGTCGAGGCCATGCAAGACGGCGTGTACCCCACCGACGACGAGCATCTGGAGACGGTCGCTTCCGAGACGCGTCGCCTGGCTCGTTTGGTGCAGCAGATGCTCGACCTATCGCGTATGGAAAACAGCACGGCTCCGCTCAATCTCGAACCGGTGGACATGGTTCCGTTCGTGCGATCGATTGTGAACGGCCAGGAGCGTCTGTTTGCCGACCGTGACCTTCGCCTTCGCTTTGCAGATGA
This sequence comes from Collinsella sp. SGI.178, assembly GCF_050313495.1. Taxonomy (NCBI): domain Bacteria; kingdom Bacillati; phylum Actinomycetota; class Coriobacteriia; order Coriobacteriales; family Coriobacteriaceae; genus Collinsella; species Collinsella sp. SGI.178. The sequence continues at coordinate 61,069 of NZ_JBNPLM010000009.1, forward strand.
AACCCAGGGGCACGACGATGTCGTCGAGGCCGATCCCGACATGATCACGCAATGCGTCATCAACCTCATGAGCAACGCCATGCGCTACACCCCCGAGGGCGGTTGGGTCGTAGTGTCGGTGCTCAGTGACCGCAAACATGTCAGTATTGCCGTTTCGGATACCGGTATCGGTATTGCCAAGGACGATCTGTCGCGTATCTTCGGACGATTTTGGCGCGCCGATGCCAGCCGCGCCCGCGAAGCTGGCGGCCTGGGCGTCGGCCTCGCCGTAACTAAACAGATCGTCGAGCGTCACCATGGCTACATATCCGTGGAGTCGGAGCTTGGAAAGGGTACGACTTTTACGATTCATCTGCCCCGCGAGCACACGGCGGACGCGGCATCTACTACAATGGAGCACTAGCTTTTCGCTATTCGGTGAAGGAGGGACCGCGTCCCTGCCGCTCCGAGTTTGCGAAAACGTGCGGTAAAGAACCCGCATTTCTGTCGTATTTAGGTAAGGAGTGACTCACGTGACAACGATGGAGCGTCGTCCGGATTCCCGTGGCAAGGTTCGTGATATCTACGATGCCGGCGAAAACCTGTTGATGGTCGCCACCGATCGCATTTCTGCGTTCGACTTTATTCTTCCCGACGAAATTCCGTTTAAGGGAGAGGTGCTCAACCGTATCTCGGCGTTCTGGTTCGACAAGTTTGCCGATATCGTCCCCAATCACCTCGTCTCCATCGATCCGGCGGATTTCCCCAAGGAGTTTGCCGAGTATCGTGACTATCTCGCAGGCCGCGCCATGCTGGTTAAGAAGGCCCAGACGATTCCTATCGAGTGCATCGTCCGCGGCTATCTGACCGGTTCGGGCAAGAAGACCTACGACGAGAACGGCACCGTCTGCGGCATCCAGCTGCCTGAGGGCCTGACCGAGGCCTCCAAGCTCCCCGAGCCGCTGTTCACCCCGTCCACGAAGGCCGAGATCGGTGATCACGACGAGAATATCTCGTTTGAGCGTTGCTGCGAGATCGTTGGCGAGGACATCGCCACGCAGATCCGCGATCTGTCTCTTAAGATCTACAAGGCTGCCGCCGAGTATGCAGCGACCCGTGGCATCATCATTGCCGACACCAAGTTTGAGTTTGGTGTCATCGATGGCAAGGTCACGCTGATCGACGAGTGCCTCACGCCCGACTCCAGCCGTTTCTGGCCTGCCGCCAGCTACGAGGAGGGTAAGATTCAGCCTAGCTACGACAAGCAATTCGTCCGCAATTGGCTCAAGGCCAACTGGGATATGACGGGGGAGACCCCGCATCTGCCCGCCGAGGTCATCGATGGTACGTCCGAGCGCTATCGCGAGGCCTTCCAGATCATCACGGGCTCCCAGTTTACAAGCATGAAGGAGAACGCGTAAGTGAGTACCCGCAGCGCCACGAACAAGCGCACGCAATCCCACGAGGTTACCGGGGTTGCGCGCAAGTCCGCCGCATCCGCCAAGCCAGCTCGTCAGGCAGCGAGTTCTGTTCGCGTCGTGCCGGCATCATCCAAGGCACGCCGCAAGGAGCTCGAGAAGGGCGAGAGCCTTGAGGGCCTCTCTAAAGAGGAGAAGCGCGCCCGCAAGGCTAAGCGGCGCGCCAAGGAGGACCGCATCTACACGGTGTCGAGCATCCTTCTCAAGCAGGATGAGGACTACACCAAGCGCCGTCGCATCTGGTGGGCCGTGCTTACTATCGGCATGGTGCTCGTCGTGGCCATTTGGTCTTCGCTGTACTTCGCTCCCGCTGGCATGGTGTCCAGCCCCGTCCAGATGGCCGGCATTGTTTTGTCCTACATCGTCATTCTGGGTGACTTCATCTACGACTTCGTGCGCATCCGTCCCTTGCGTAATATGTATCGCGCGCAGGCCGAGGGCATGTCCGATAACAAGCTCAACGCTATTATCGAGCGCTCGGCTGCCAAAGAGGACAAGAAGGCCTCCAAGAAGAAGTAGTAGCGTTACAACCTATAGATATCGCTAAGATATAAGGCGCGTCGTTTTTTGCGGCGCGCCTTTTTACTGTCCTGTAGATAGATGGAGTGGCACATGATTCGAGCTGCCCTGACGGTCGAAGAGGCTCTGGAGGGTATGAAGTCCCTGGAGCCCAAGATTAAAAATTATGCGCGTCTCGTTGTCCGCAAGGGCGTCAACGTTAAGCCCGGTCAGGAGGTCGTCGTTCAGTCTCCCGTCGAGTGCGCGTCATTTGCGCGCGTGGTGGTTGCGGAGGCTTATGACGCCGGCGCCGGTCACGTGACGGTCATCTGGGCTGACGATGCCGTGACGAGGCTTACCTACGAGCATGTCGAGAAAAGCTATTTTGAGCAGACTCCCGAGTGGAAGCGCATACAGCTGGATTCGTTTGCCCAGGACGGTGCCTGCTTTATCTTTATTGAGGGCACGGACCCTGCTGCCCTCAAGGGTATCGATCCCGCTAAGCCTGCCGCAGCTTCTAAGGCGAGGAACATGCAGTGTAAGGTCTTCCGCCGTGGACTGGACTACAACATTAACCCGTGGTGCATCGCCGGCGCTCCGGTCGCTGCTTGGGCGCGCGAGGTATTCCCGGGAGACGCCGATGAGGTTGCAGTCTATAAGCTGTGGAATGCGATTCTGCACACCGCTCGTGCTGATGGCCAGGACCCGGAGAGCGACTGGGAGCTCCATGACGCCACATTCGAAAAGAACCTGCGCTTCCTAAACGATAATCAATTTGATTGCCTGCACTACACCGCTTCGAACGGAACTGATCTGACGATTGGAATGACGAAAGGCCATGAGTGGGCCGGCGGCAAGGGAAAAACTCCCGACGGTCACCCTTTCTTCCCCAACATTCCCACCGAGGAGGTCTTCACCTCGCCCGATCGTATGCGCGCCGACGGCATCGTGTACTCGGCTATGCCGCTCATTCACCACGGCAATAAGGTTGACGATTTTTGGATTAAGTTCGAGAACGGCCGCGTAGTGGACTATGACGCTCGCGTGGGTAAGGCAACGCTTGCGAGCATTATTGAAACCGATGAAGGTGCTGCTCATCTGGGCGAGGTCGCGCTTATTTCCAAGAACACACCAATTCGTGAAAGCGGCATTCTGTTCTACGACACACTCTATGACGAGAACGCCAGCTGTCACCTTGCGTTGGGTGTCGGTTTTCCCGAGTGCATCGAAAGCGGGTATGACATGTCCAAAGAGGAACTTCTGGAGCACGGAGTCAACGTTTCGAGCACGCACGTTGACTTTATGATTGGCACGGACGACATCGATATTACGGGCATTACACCTGATGGACGTGAAATTGTGATTTTCCAGAACGGCCAATGGAGTTGGGAATAGTCTCAGACCGTGGTACAATGCCATCCGCGGGCCGTTAGCTCAGCTGGCAGAGCAGGGGACTTTTAATCCCAAGGTCCAGGGTTCGAACCCCTGACGGCCCACCATAGAATAGAAAAGCGACTGGCGGATGCCGGCCGCTTTTTTTGTTGCCGGTGCACGGGTTCGAACCCGAAAGGGCGCGGAGCTGAGGAAACGCGTCAGCGTTTGCCAGCGCAGCGCGCGAGGCGCGGAGGCGCCGAAGCGGCCGCCCGCGCAGCGGGCCCGAACCCCTGACGGCCCACCATAGAATAGAAAAGCGACTGGCGGATGCCGGCCGCTTTTTTTGTTGCCGGTGCACGGGTTCGAACCCGATCTTCTCTATATATAAGGACGCCTGGCGGCCAAAACCAGCCTTTTACCGACAGGAAACCAAAACCAGATGCCGTTAGAGTAAAGTAGCGCACCAGAGATGACCGATACCTCAACACCTATAAACCAGCTGGTCATCGCCAATACCGG
>NZ_JBNPLM010000010.1:0-58766 GCF_050313495.1 Collinsella sp. SGI.178
GCCGTCGCCAGTGGGCTCCTCGTAATAATATGAGCTGTAATCCGAATCGTCCGAATAACTAGAATCGTCCGAGCTTTCCGACGAACCGGCCGTACCGTAGGCGTAATCGTCAGAAGTATGGTTGCTCAAATCACCGATTGTGGAGCTGGTTCCGTCGGATAGGCCCATGGTGTTTGGTCCCTTAGGATCCTTGCCGGCATCGACGCGCGCCATCATCTCCTTAAGCTCGTCCTCGTAGACAAAGACATAGCTCTGGCCGTCGATCATGGTGGTTTCATCTGCGTAGGAAGGCAGATTCGCCGAATAGATGCCATCGACATCCATGCCGCGCATAGCATTGACCGTAGACACGATGTCCTGAACGCTCATATCGGTCACAAGCATATCGGACAGCGAATTAACCAGGTCGAAGACCTTCGTAGCATCAAAGTTGTTGAGAATCTGGTTGGCAAGGGCACCAAGCACCTGGCGTTGGTGACGCATGCGCGTATAGTCGCCGTCGGCATAGGTATAGCGGCAACGGGCATAGGTGAGCGCGGTAGCACCGTCCATGTGCTGCTGGCCTGCCGTAATCTTAATGTCCAGATGCTCGGGGTCATCGACATCGTCGGTGGCGTTGATGTCGATACCGCCCACAGAGTCAATCAATGATTGCATACCGTCAAAGCTAACCTCGGCATAGTGGGAAATCTGCACGCCGCACAGCTCATTGACCGCTTGAACCATGGCCTCGGCACCGCCATAGGTATGGCAGGCGTTGATCTTCATGGTTTCGCCGTTATAGACAACCTTGGTATCACGTGGAATGGATATAAGCGTAGCCTGCTTTTGCGTAGGGTCGATGCGCGCCAAGATAATTGAATCGGAGCGATACGTGTCCTCGCCCGGACGACCATCGGTACCCAAAAGAAGCACGTAGAACGGATCCTTGGCCTCATTGGTATCCACCAAGATATGGCGCAGATTGTCGGTAATGACATTGGAATCGCCGAGCTTGCCCATAATGTTGGCGAACCACAGCCCGGCGGCAGTCGTAGCGCTCAACAGCACGCCAAGCACGGCGATAAGCGCAACGCGACGGATTGTCTGGCCGCGGCGGCGCTGACGAGCGCGCTCGGAGTAGCGTGCAACATTATCGCGACTGTAGATCTTGGCCTGTGCGCCGGTTGAAGGTCTTCGAGTATCCGCTAAGGGCTTCTTATTATTAAACATAGGCAACCTGCATTAGTAGATGACGGGATCGGGAACCGTGGCGTGCTCGACGTTTGCACCAAGTGCCTGCAGTTTTTCGACAAACTGCTCATAGCCACGTTTGATGTGATGGATGGCCGAGACCTCGGTAACGCCGTCGGCGATAAGGCCAGCAACGACGAGCGCGGCGCCGCCGCGCAGATCAGGCGAGGTAACCTGTGCACCCGAGAACCCCTTGACGCCATGAATCATGGCGTGATGGCTTTCGATGCGGATATCCGCGCCCATACGGACCAGCTCCGACGCGAACATGAAGCGGTTCTCGAAGATATTCTCGGTAATCACAGAGCTGCCATCAGCAAGAGCGGAAAGCACCATGATCTGCGCCTGCATGTCCGTCGGGAAGCCCGGGAACGGGAGTGTCTGAATATCGACCGGCCTGATGTGCTCGACACGACTCACGTGAACGCCATTCTCGATTCGCTCACACTCGATACCCATGAGCTCCATCTTCTTGAGCACCATGCCCAAGTGAATGGGGCAAAAGCCCGTAACGTCGACACCGCGGTCATCGGCCATCAGAGCACCGGCAACGATAAAGGTGCCGGCCTCGATGCGGTCGCCCACCACGCGATGGGTAACGGGATGCAGCTCGTCCACACCTTCGATGGTCACGACGGGCGTGCCGGCGCCAACAATCTTGGCGCCCATCTCGTTGAGCATATTGGCAAGGTCGACGATCTCGGGCTCGCGAGCCGCATTATCGATAACCGTAGTGCCTTGTGCGCGCACGGCCGCCATGATGAGGTTCTCGGTAGCGCCGACGCTGGCAAATTCAAGCGTAACCGTGGTACCACGCAGCCCCTGAGGAGCGTTGGCATTGATGTAACCGTGTGCAGTGTCGAATTCTACGCCCAGCGCCTCAAGACCCAAGATGTGCATGTCGATCTTACGGGCACCCAGATTGCAGCCACCCGGCATGGCAATCTTGGCACGATGGAAACGGCCCAGCAGGGGACCCATCACGGCCGTGGAGGCGCGCATCTTGGCGACAAGCTCGTAGGGAGCCTCCCAGGAATCAACCTGAGAAGTGTCGATCTCGAGCGTATGCTCATCGAGAACGTCAATCTTGGCGCCCATACCCTTGAGCACCTTGCCCATAACATGGACATCCGAGATATCGGGCACGTTCTGCAGCGTCGTCTTCCCCGGTGCCAGAAGCGTTGCCGCCATGAGTTTGAGTGCAGAGTTCTTTGCACCCGAAACGGGCACGGAGCCTCCGATGGTGTGGCCACCTTCAACACGGATAATATCCAAGGTCTACCCTTTCAAAAAGCATGCCCGGGATGGCTGGGCCATCCCGGGCATGATGTGTTCGCAAATGGTCGAACGCCAAATCGTTTGACTATTGGGCAAGCATGAGCTTACACCATGCGATTTCATTATAGAGGTAGGCGCGGCGTGCATCATCCTCCGACAAATTACCCAGCTTCTCTTCAAAACCTTGAATATCAGCTTTAAGCTTGTCGGCATCGACGGTCGCCAAATCGCAAGCGCGCTCGGCGAGAACGGTCACGACATCGTCCGCAACCTGGGCATAGCCGCCGGCCACGGCAAACGTGTGGTCGACAGTGCCCATGGCCTTATCGGAGACGCGAACGTAACCGCGGTCGATCGTGCAGATCTCGCTGGAGTGAGCAGGCAGAACGCCAAACTCGCCATCCGTGGACGGAATCGACACAAACGCAGCGTCGCCCTCATAGGCGCAGCTCACGGGGCACACGATGCGGATACGCATAACCTACTTCTCCCCCATCTTGCGGGCGCGCTCGCGCACGTCCTCAATCGTGGAAGCATAGCGGAAAGCCTGCTCGGGCAGGTCATCGGCCTTGCCGTCGACAATCTCGGCGAAGGAGCGGACGGTATCCTCGACGCGAACGTAGACACCGGGGTTGCCGGTGAACTTCTCGGCAACGTGGAAGGACTGCGAGAGGAACTGCTGAATCTTACGAGCGCGGTTGACCGTAAGGCGCTGCTCCTCGGACAGCTCGTCCATACCCAGAATGGCGATGATGTCCTGAAGGTCGGAGTACTCCTGCAGGAGCTCCTGGACCTTAACGGCGACACGGTAGTGCTCCTCGCCGACGATCGAGGGATCGAGGGCGTCGGAGGAAGACGCGAGCGGGTCGATGGCCGGGAACAAGCCGAGTGACGAAATGCTACGCGAAAGAACCGTAGTGGCATCGAGGTGCGTAAACGTCGTGGCGGGAGCCGGGTCGGTCAGGTCGTCTGCGGGGACGTAGACAGCCTGAACGGAGGTGATGGAGCCCGTCTTGGTCGAGGTGATGCGCTCCTGAAGGTCGCCCATCTCGGTAGCCAGCGTGGGCTGGTAGCCAACGGCGGACGGCATACGACCCAGAAGGGCGGAAACCTCGGAACCGGCTTGGGAGAAGCGGAAGATGTTATCGATGAACAGCAGAACGTCCTGACCACGATCGCGGAAGTACTCGGCGGTGGTAAGGCCGGCCAGACCGATGCGCAGACGCGCTCCAGGCGGCTCGTTCATCTGACCATAGACCAAGCAGGTCTTGTCGATAACGCCCGAATCGCTCATCTCGAGATAAAGGTCGGTACCCTCACGGGTACGCTCGCCGACGCCGGTAAACACCGAGGTGCCACCGTGCTCCTGAGCGAGGTTGTTGATGAGCTCCTGAATCAGAACGGTCTTGCCGACGCCGGCGCCACCGAACAGACCAGTTTTGCCGCCACGGATGTAGGGCTCGAGCAGGTCGACGGCCTTAATGCCGGTCTCGAAAATCTCGGTCTTGGTAGTGAGCTCGTCAAAGCGGGGCGCTGCATGGTGGATGGGATAGAACTCCTCCACCTCGGGCATGGGCTTGCCGTCGACGGGCTTGCCCATGACGTTCCAGATGCGACCGAGTGTCTTGGGGCCAACGGGCATCTTCATGGGCTCACCGGTATCGGTGGCGATGAGGCCGCGCTGCAGGCCGTCGGTCGAGGACATGGCGACCGTGCGGACGACGCCGCCCGGAAGCTGGCTCTCGACCTCGAGGATCGTGCTCAGGTGACCGATCGGGGTCTCGGCCTCGACCGTGAGCGCGTTGTAGATCGGGGGCACCGCGCCGTCAAACTTGACGTCGACGACAGGACCGATAATACGCACGATGCGACCATCACCGGCAGTCGTCTTCTTGGTGGCTTCCTCGACCGCAAGCTTTACGGTGTTATTAGCCATTACTGTTCCTCCAATGCTGAGGCTCCGCCGACGATCTCGTTAATCTCGGTCGTGATCGAAGCCTGACGCACGCGACTATACGTGCGGGTAAGGGTCGAGATGATCGCGGTGGCGTTTTCCGTCGCGGAGTGCATCGCCTTGCGGCGTGCACCCTGCTCGGCGGCAGCCGAATCGATCAAGGCCTGGTAGATGACCGTCAGGATATACGACGGTACAAGCTTGCCGAGAACATGCTCGGGAGAGGGCACGAACTCGAATGTGGACGAGATACGCTTAGGGGCGTCGGCCTCGTTCTTACGCGGACCGTGGGCCATAGCGATCATCTCGGGATCGAGCGGCAGCAAGTGCTCGACGCGAAGCTCCTGATCCACGCGGTTCTTGGCGTGGTGGTAGACAAGCTCGACACGGTCAAGCTCACCGGCACGATACGCATCGCAGATATGAGAGGAGATCATGCGGGCCTGATTGAAATCGGGCTCAGAGGAGTTGCCCTCAAAGTGCATGATGACGTTTGCGCGGTCACGGAAATACGTGGCCGGTTTGCGCCCACACGCGATGATCTCGCACTCGATGCCGTCGTTCGCCCAAGAAGCGGCGAGCTTTTCGGCCGTGCGCTCCACCGTCGTATTGAAACCGCCGGCAAGGCCGCGGTCCGAGGCGATAACGACAATCAGGCCATGCTTGACGCTCTCATGCTTCTGCAGCATGGGATCGGTGCCCGAACAGGAGGCGTCGCCGGCGACCGTCAACATGACGTCGGTCAGCGCCTCCTTATAGGGTTCGGCCTGCTTGGAGCGATCGAGGGCACGACGGATCTTGGCCGTAGAGACCATCTCCATCGTGCGCGTGATCTGCTTGGTCGTGGTAACCGAGGAGATTCGCTTCTTAATGTCGCGAAGGTTGGCCATAGGGCTTAGTTCTCCTCTGATCCAGTCGTATCGGCATGGTGTTTGGCCATGAACTGCTGCTTAAAGTCGCCGATGACGCGCAGGAGCTCAGCCTTGGTGTCATCGTCGATCTTCTTGGCGCGAACCTTGTCGAGCAGCGAACCAAAGCCGTTGTCCAGGTACTCGATAAGCTCGGCGCGGAAAGGCAGCACGTCGGCAATCTCGAGATCGTCGAGGAAGCCCTCGTTGCCTGCAAACAGAACTGCAATCTGCTCGCCAACCTCAAACGGTTTGTAGCGCGACTGCTTAAGGAGCTCAGTCATGCGAGCGCCATGGGTAAGCTGCTTTTGCGTGGCCTCGTCGAGGTCGGAGCCGAACTGCGTAAAGCCGGCGAGCTCCTGGTATGAAGCGAGGTCCAGACGGAGGTTGCCGGCGACCTGCTTCATAGCCTTGGTCTGTGCGTCGCCACCGACGCGGGACACGGAGATGCCCACGTCGACTGCCGGGCGCTGACCCTGGAAGAAGAGCTCGGACTGCAGGTAGATCTGACCATCGGTAATGGAAATGACGTTGGTCGGAATGTAGGCCGAGACGTCGCCGTCCTGGGTCTCGATGATCGGCAGAGCCGTCATGGAGCCGTAACCGTTCTTCTTGGACATCTTGACGGCACGCTCGAGCAGACGAGAGTGCAGGTAGAAGATGTCGCCAGGATAGGCCTCGCGTCCGGGCGGACGATGCAGCGTCAGCGACATCTGACGGTAGGCCACAGCCTGCTTGGACAGGTCGTCGTAGATGACAAGCACATGGCCGCCGGGGTTGGTCTCGCTGGCGGGCTTGCCGTCCTCGCCGTTGTACATGAAGAACTCGCCGATAGCGGCACCGGCCATAGGCGCGATGTACTGCATAGGGGCGGAATCGGCAGCGGTGGCCGAAACGATGATGGTGTAGTCGAGCGCGCCGTGCTGAGCGAGGGTCTCGCGGATGTTGGCAACCGTGGAGGCCTTCTGGCCGATAGCGACGTAGATGCAGACCATGCCCTTGCCACGCTGGTTGAGGATAGCGTCGATGGCGATAGCGGTCTTACCGGTCTTACGGTCGCCGATGATAAGCTCGCGCTGGCCGCGGCCGATAGGCACCATGGAGTCGATAGCCAACAGGCCAGTCTGAACCGGCTCGCATACCGGGGTACGGTCGATGACACCGGGGGCCTTGAACTCGATAGGACGACGGTGCGTGGCGACAATGTCACCCAAACCGTCGATGGGCTGGCCGAGCGGATTGACGACGCGGCCGAGCATGGCACGGCTCACGGGGATATCCATAATGCGGCCAGTGGTGCGGCACTCGTCGCCTTCCTTGATGGAGTCGACGGCACCGAACAGAACGGCGCCGACCTCGTCACGGTCAAGGTTCTGGGCAAGGCCGAAGACGGTCTCACCGGTATCGGAGCTCTTGAACTCCAGAAGCTCGCCTGCCATGGCGCTCTTGAGGCCGGAGACGCGCGCGATGCCGTCACCTACCTCGTCGACCGTTGAAACCTCATGCGTATCGACCGTCGCGGAGAGGTTCGTGAGCTGCTCCTGCAGTTTCTTGGCGATATCCTGGGCATTGAGGGTTTCGGACATTAGGCTTCACCTCCGTACGAATTAGCAGAGTTTGCGAGGGTCTCCTGTGCGATGCGCAGCTGCGTCTTGACGGAAATGTCACGACGCTCGCCGCGGGCCTCGAGCACCAGGCCGCCCACGATAGACGGATCGACCTGCTCGATAAGGAATACCTTGCGGCCGAAGTCCTGCTCGCATTTCTTAGTGATGGTTTGACGCAGCTCGTCGTCGAGCGGGATCGCCGTGGTGACGGTCACGCCCACTACATCCTCGTCTTCCTCGGCAACATACTTAAAGGCAGCTGCCACCTTGGGAAGAAGGTCGAGCTGGTCGCGCTTGGACATGGTGTCGAGCACGGCGATGATCTCGGGGCTGGCGGAAGCCAGGCGCTCGATCATCTCGAGGTCCTCGAACACATGGTTCTCGGCCTTGGCGGCTTCCATGAGGGAGCGCGCGTAGGTCTCGAGCACCTTGTCCTGATAGCGGCTAGTCGGCATTCAGGCTACCTGCTTCCTGGATGTAGCGCTCGATGAGCTTCTTCTGCTCGGTCTCGTCCTCGAGTGCCTCGCCCACGATCTTGGTGGCGACGGCAACGGACAGGTCGGCGATGGAGCTCGCGGCACCGGCGTAGATGGACTTGCGCTCGTCCTCGACGGTCGTATGGGCCTTGGCGATGATCTCCTCGGCCTCCTTGTGAGCAGCCTCGATGATACGGGCGCGCTCGGACTCGGCGTCCTTACGGGCCTCGAGAACAATGTCGGCAGCCTGACGACGGGCGTCGGTGACGATCGAATCGGACTCAGCGCGCTTGGCGATGGCCTCCTGCTTGGTCTTCTCGGCCTCATCGAGGCTCTCCTCGATCTTCTTGCCGCGCTCCTCCATGGTTTTCATGATGCCCGGCAGGGCGACCTTTGCCAGCACGATCCAGATGATCAGGAAGGCGATAAGCGCCGGGATGAACTCCGCCATCTTAGGGATGAGGATGTCCGCACCGGCAGCGCCGTCCTCGGCGAACGCGGAAACCGGCATAAGCAGCGCGGCCGCGGACGCGGAGAGTGCGATCGCGCTCTTCTGGGATGAAAGATTCATACTTGACGCTCCGTGCTATTTAACGATCAGCGCGACAACGAAGCCGATCAGAGCCAGAGCCTCGCCGAAGGCGGAGCCCATGATGAAGACGGTGAACACGCGGCCCTGGACCTCAGGCTGACGGGCCATAGCACCCGTAGCACCCAGAGCAGACAGGCCGATAGCAAGACCAGCGCCGATAACACCGAGACCGTAACCGATAACTCCCACGATTCCTCCTTTGTCGTGCGTGTCTTATTTCACGCAGGATAACCTTTTTATAACTGCCGGGCTCCATGGGTACGGGCACCGGCGGTTTAACGAATTGCCTTACCTTTAAGGCGCGAACGGAAGACTACTCCTCCTCCGCGACCTCCTCTGCCTCGGAGACATACACGGCGGTAAGGACCGTGAAGACGTAAGCCTGGATGGCGCCGACCACAAGCTCGATCGCATAGATCAGGATGAGGATGGCAAGCCAGGCCAGCGAAGGCAGGGCGCCGACGGCGTGGGCCGCGGAAACCTGCTGAAGCAGCGGCTGCATGAACATGCTCGCCATGATGGCGAACGAGCCCATGACCACGTGTCCTGCGAACATGTTGCAGAACAGACGGACGGCGAGCGTGATGAGGCGCAGGAAGGTCGAGAAAAGCTCGACGACCCACACAAGGACGTTCATCGGGAAGCTCACGCCCTGCGGGGCGAGGCTCTTGATGTAGCCGATCACGCCGTGAGCCTTGCATCCGTAGTAGATGAAGTACACGAAGGCGAAGATGGCGAGCGCGGCGGTGGAGCCGATTGCGCCGGTGCCGGGCTTCATTCCCGGAATCAGGCCGATCATGTTATTGATCAGGATGAACAGGAAAAGCGAGCACAGGAACGGGAAGTGCTTCTTCCAGTTCTCACCCACGACGCCCTTGCCGATATCGTTCTCGACGTACTCGATGATGTACTCGAAACCGTTGACGAAGAAGCCCTTGGGAACCAGGGTCTGTTTCTTCTTGAACACGGCCAGGACGATCAGGAGCACGATCGTGGAGACGATCAGCCAAAACGAGTACTGCGTGATGCCGCAGCCCAGATCGCCCACGACAGGGGTGGAGCTGAACTCGCTGACCAGATGATTAATCTCATCAGGCAGCTTTTCAAAAATTTCCACGACTTACCTTTCGACCTCATGAGGATCTCGCAGCGCCTTGGCGACACGAACCGTGCAGGCGGCCATAAAGGCCACGAAGCCGATCGCCTCGCCCAGGAGGAACATGCGAAATGCCTCTCCGAACAACACAAACACAACCAAGGTAAAGACGAGCAGGGCGATTGCCGAGACCGCCAGACTCACCATACCCTTGAGCATGTCCGCATTCTGTTTATCGTCAAGAACCGGCTTGAGCGTAAAGACAAAGGGAAGAAAGGCGACCGCGCCCGCGATGGCGCCTGCAACGATAGCGAGCAGATCGGCTATCTGAAACACTGGCGTCCTCACTTTCTTTTTTAACGCTTCACAGAACAGTTCCCGCCAAACATTGGTGACTATTGTACGAGCCAATCGCTAAAGTACAACCGAAAAAGCATCGGTTAATACGCACCTGTTCGTTTTCTTAAGACCTTCTTTATGCCGCAGGTACGGTAATACGTTTTTCTCGAACCCTGCAGGGCAAAACGTCCGTTAACAGGAGTGCGCGCGGTCGACTTTTGTTCGTCCGCGCGAACCGTTTCTTCGTATTTGCAGCCGCGGCCGTCTTAGCCCAGCGACTAGAGCGTGCCGTAGATGCGGTCGCCGGCGTCGCCGAGGCCGGGAACGATGTAGGCAGCCTCGTTAAGATGGTCGTCGATGGCACAGGTGTAGATATGCACATCTGGGTCCTTCTCGGTCAGCGACTTGAGGCCCTCGGGGGCCGCGACGATGCACAGCATGCGGATGTCCTTGACACCGCGCTCGCGCAGGTAGCTGATGGCCATCTCGGCCGAACCGCCCGTGGCGAGCATGGGGTCGACAACCAGGCAGATGCGCTGGTCGATATCCTTGGGCATCTTGCAGTAATACTCATGCGGTTCGTGGGTAACCTCGTCGCGCTCCATACCGATGTGTCCCACGCGAGCGGAGGGCACCAGGTCGAGGATGCCGTCGACCATGCCAAGGCCCGCACGCAGGATGGGCACGATGGCGAGTTTCTTGCCGGCGAGCTGTTTGAACGTGGCGGTAGTGATGGGAGTCTCGACCTCGACGTCTTCCATAGGCAGGTCGCGCATGGCCTCGTAGCCGTCAAAAAGCGCGAGTTCGCGCACGAGCTGGCGGAACTGATTGGTGCCGGTGTTTTTGTCGCGCAGGATCGACAGCTTGTGCTGAACGAGCGGATGATCGACAAGCGTCACACGGGACGCATCGTAGGTGACGGTCATGGGTCTTGCCCCTTTCGTTGCGGCCACAAAATGGCCTTGCTGACAAGGCGCGCAGCAATGTTGCCGCCGCGCGCCATACACAAGTTTAGCGGTTTGCTGTATCGAGTGGCCCGTCGCAGCCCTACTGTGCGGTACTGAGCGAGCGCTTGACCGCATCGCGCCAGCCCGCAAGGTTTTGCTCGCGGCGCTCGGCGGACATGTGGGGAAGGAAGGTCCTAACAATCTGGGCATTTTGCTCCAGCTCTTCCAGGTCTTCCCAATAGCCGACGGCAAGGCCCGCCAAGTACGCGGCACCGATTGCCGTGGTCTCCACCGTCTCGCATTGCAGCACGGGGATATCCAGCAGGTCGGCCTGGAATTGCATGATGAACTCGTTGCGCGACGCGCCGCCATCGACAGACAGGCGTTCGATCGAAAGCCCCACGTCCTGCTCCATGGCGCGCAGCACGTCGTAGCTCTGATATGCCATGGATTCGCAGGCGGCACGTACGATGGTCGCACGGCTCGAGGCGCCGGTCAGACCGCACACGATACCGCGGGCACGCGGGTCCCACCAGGGAGCGCCCAAACCCGCAAAGGCGGGAACGAAGTAGCAGCCCTCGTTGTCGTTAATCGAAGCGGCGAGTTGTGCCGACTCGCTCACGCTCGAGATGATGCCCATGTTGTTGCGCAGCCAGTTCATGGTGGAGCCGGCGGCAAAGATGGAACCCTCGAGTGCATAGCTGATCTTCCCGTCCGCGGCGATACCGATGGTGGAGACCAGACCGTTCTTGGATTCGACGACCTCGTCGCCGGTGTTCATGAGCATAAAGCAACCAGTACCATAGGTGTTTTTGGTCTGGCCGGGATGGAAACAGCAGTGGCCGAACAGCGACGCCTGCTGGTCGCCCGCCACGCCCATGATGGGTGGCATGTTGGTCATGATGTCGCTCGCGACGCGGCCGTAGTCGCCCGAACTCCAACGAACCTCGGGCATCATGGAACGTGGAACGTCAAAGAGCGCCAGCAGGTCGTCGTCCCAATCGAGCGTATGGATATTAAAGAGTGCCGTGCGGCTGGCATTGGTGTAGTCGGTGGCAAACACCTGGCTGCCGGTGAGGTTGTAGATGAGCCAGGTGTCGATGGTGCCAAACATGAGGTCGCCCGCCGCCGCGCTCTCGCGTGCGCCGTCGACGTTGTCGAGAATCCACTGCACCTTGGAGGCCGAGAAATACGGGTCGAGCGTAAGCCCCGTGCGGGAGCGCACCAGCTCTTCTGCGCCCTGCTCAACCAAATTATCGATCAGAGACGCGGTGCGACGGCACTGCCATACGATGGCGTTATAGATGGGCTGGCCGCTCACGCGGTCCCAGACCACCGTGGTCTCACGCTGATTGGAGATACCGATGGCGGCGATGCGATCGGAATGAATCCCGCTCTTAAACTGAACCTCCATCATGACCGCAATCTGGCTGGCAAGGACCGCCATGGGGTCTTGCTCCACCCAACCGGGACGCGGGAAGCTGGTTTTGACGCTGCGGCGCGCTTGGGCGACGATGCAGCCGTACTCGTCGACGATGGTCGCAAGTACCGAGGTGGTGCCGCAGTCGAGCGCCATGATGTAGGAACCGCCAAAGTCAAACGAGGCATCTTCCATGCCCAGACTGCCCAGATTCAACGACATCGCTTACACCTTTCTGTTGCATCGGGTCGGACAGGACCCGCTCAATCTCTGACGCGGGAAGTGCGCCTTGGCGCAGGATCTGGAGCCCGCCGTGCTGGAACGACACGATGGTCGAAGCGTCGCGGCACGGCGTCTCGCCCGCGTCGACGGCCACGTCGACCCCTTCTAGAATGCGGTCTTCAACGTCGGCAAAGCTTGCCGGCGCGGGCGCGCCGTGTGTATTGGCGCTCGTACAGGCAAGTGGGCTGCCACAGGTGCAGATGAGCGCCTGTACCACGGGCGATGCCGACGCGCGAAGAGCCACCGTGTCGTCGGCGGCACGCATAAAGGTCGGCACGCAGGGAGCCGCCTTGACCACAATAGTCAGGGCGCCCGGCCAGCATCGTCGGGCAAGTATGCGTGCCTCTTCTGGGATATCCACGCCGTAGCGGTCGAGGGCCTCGGCATCATCGACCAGCCAGGCGACCGTTTGGGTGAGCTCACGCTGCTTGAGGGTAAAGATGCGACGGTAGCCGGTACCGAGCGCGGGCACCGCGGCGCCGTTGACGGCAGCCTGCGGATCGCGCGGCCACGGCAGAGATTCGCTTGTATCTTGGGGCACGGCGTCCGAGAAGGCGTTGACTGCCACAGCGACGCCATAGACGGTCTCGGTCGGGATCAGGGCCAGGCCGCCACGGCCGAGCACCTCGGCCGTACGCTCGACGGCGAGCCGATGCGGCTCGCGCGCTCCCTCGAATACCCGATAGACCGTCTGCATGTGTATGCCAGCCCCTTACGCTCTGGTGAAAGTTTGTTTACTGAGGGGCATTCTCGCACGAAACGTTTAACCTATTTGTCCACAGCGCATGTTGGTTTGGTGAGCGGCTATAGCAGTCGGTGAAAGTGAGGGGTAATTGAGCCGTGACAAGCCTCTTTACATTTCCGGCGCAGCGCTCCCACCGCCGCGCCGCCAATACGCTTCGTACTTTACTGACGTTGTTTGGGCTCGGTGACGATAGCTCGAACGATGCGGGGACGATCGGTGAGGTCACGGACGATGCGTACGTCCGAAAGACCCGCCTGGCGGCAGAGCTCGGCCGCGGCGTCGAGGGCGCCCTCATAGAGCTCGCAGGCAAACAGGCCGCCGGCGCGCAGCATATAGGGCGCCGCATTGAGCAGGCGGCGGAAGATATCAAGGCCATCGGCTCCGCCCTCGAGCGCCAAATCGGGCTCAAAGTCCTTGACCTCGTGCGGCAGCGAGCGCATGACGTCAGTCGGGATATAAGGCGGGTTGGAAACGAGCACGTCGAAGGTGCCCCACTCCTCGCGGGGGATAGAGCTCACCAGGTTCGTGAGGCTGAAGGCGACCTCATCGGACGTAAGCCCGAGTGCATCGCGGTTTTTGGTGGCCAGGTCGATGGCGCGCGGCTCGATATCGGTAGCGGTGCAGGCGACATGGCCGCGACGCTCCCAAGCAAGGGAGAGCGAAATGCAGCCCGTGCCGCAGCCGACCTCGAGAACGCGGGCAATGCGGGGGTCGGCAGGCACAGACGCGGCGGCATCCTGCACTAGGGCCGTCTCTTGTTCGACGCCTTCGATGGCAATGCCGTATTCGTCGAGCTCGGGCTCAGCGACTTCCACGGTCTCGGCCTCAGCTGCCTGCGCGGCGGCTTCCTCGGCCTCACGATCGGCCAGCTCCTCGGCATAAGCTCGGCTGCCCAGCACGTCTCCGCCCAACGCCGCCTCATCGGCAGCCGTGAGGTTGGCGGCACGACGCTCGGCGGTCGCGCGTTCGTCAGCCAATGCGACTTCGGCTTTACGCGCCTGCTCGACCTCGTCGTTCCATGGCAACTCTACGCGCTGGCGGGTGGCAGCCTCGGGGCTCAGAACCTCGGCATCCAGATAATTGAGGACTTCCTCGACGAGCATCTCGGTCTCGGGACGTGGAATGAGCACGCCGGGGGCGCACGCGACGTCGATCATGCGGAACTGCGTGCTGCCGGTGATGTACTGCAGCGGCTCGCCCTTGGCGCGACGGACAACCGCCGCGTGCATGGTCTCGAGCTGCGCTGCATCGAGCGTGTCGTCCATACGCATATATAAGTCGATGCGCGCTAGGCCCGTGGCTGCGCACAACAGCCACTCGGCAGAAAGCCGGGGGTGCTCTTCGCCGCGCTCGGCTAGGTACTCCTTGGTCCACTCGAGACAACGCCTGATGGTCCAGATCTCGTTTGCCATGGGTCCTCCCCCCTTAAGCGCCGGGCGGCGCGCGAATGTCGGAGCAGATTGTACGCGAGGGCGGCACGCGGCGAGAGACGATTGGAAGCGATTATCGAGAATCAGCCCAGAATTTTGCACCGGGCTCGGTCAAAGTGTTCATTCGCCGACGTCTAGATTTGCATTCGTCAAGCTTTTGGCAAGGTTGCCCCAAAACTAACCAATATCTAACCAAGAACTTGCCAAATCACTTGACGAGCGACGCACCAAAAAGGGCCCCGCGACTTCTTGGACGATATTTCGAGCAATATTTTCAATTGCTGATGAAGGCTGTTAATTACTTTGAGTAGGTAGGCAGCTTAATTTCCAACAAAGTAGATTAAATAAACTCGAAAAGTAATTTACCCAACCTAGTCATTTAAGAACGTCCCCAATGACTGCCTCTAAGGCGCCGCAGGCTGAGCATAAGTCCCCAATGACTACCCGCCGCAGGTAGAGGACGGACAGCGCGCGCCGTCCAGGGCGAATAAGTTGGCATGGAAAAAGCAAGGCATAGACCTTCTGGTCATGCCTTGCCTTTTGAATGACAAATTGTCGCCCTGGGCGGCGCGCAGCGTCGGCCGGTCCGCCGTTCGGTAGAACGGCGGAACCTACTACACGGCCTGTGCCAGCTTCTCGGCACGCTCGGCGGCGGCAAGCGCCTCGATGACGGCACCGAGTTGGTCGCCCAGAAGGACGCCGTTGTAGGTGGAGTTGAAACCGATACGGTGGTCGGTCACGCGGTCCTGGGGCTGGTTGTAAGTACGGATCTTCTCGGAACGGTTTCCGTGGCCAATCTGGCTCTGGCGCTCGGCGCCGAGCTCGGCCTGCTGCTTCTCGAGTTCCATCTCGTACAGACGGGCACGCAGCATCTGCATGCAGACCTCGCGGTTTTGAATCTGGGAACGCTGCTCCTGCGACTGCACCACGGTATTGGTGGGCAGGTGGGTAATGCGCACGGCGGAGTAGGTGGTGTTAACGCACTGACCGCCAGGACCGGAGGCACAGTAGGTATCGATGCGCAGGTCGGACTGGTTGATCTGAACGTCGATCTCCTCGGCCTCGGGAAGCACGGCGACAGTTGCCGTGGAGGTCTGGATGCGGCCCTGGGACTCGGTCTTGGGAACGCGCTGGACACGGTGCACGCCGGACTCGAACTTCATGACGGAGTAGACACGGTCGCCCTCGACCTTGAACTCGATGGACTTAAAACCGCCGGCCTCGCTGGGGCTGGAGTCGAGCACGGTGGTCTTCCAGCCACGCGACTCGCAGAAGCGTTGGTACATCTTGTACAGGTCACCGGCGAAAATGGCCGCCTCGTCGCCACCTGCGGCGGAGCGGATCTCGACGATGGTGTTCTTGTCGTCATTGGGGTCACTCGGGATGAGCATGTACTTGATGTCTTCCTCAAGCTGGGGAAGCTTGTCCTCGTTCTCGGAGATGTCCATCTGGAGCATCTCCTTCTCGTCGGCATCGGTAGTGTCACGGAGCATTTCTTTGGCAGCCTCGATGTCGTCGAGCGCGCCGATGTACTCGCGCGCAGCGGCAATGAGGTCGGACTGGTGCGCGTACTCCTTGTTGAGACGCGTGAACTCCTTGATGTCGGAGGCGACGGCCGGGTCGGAAAGCTTCTTCTCGAGCTCCTCGTAAGCCTTGATGATCTTTTCGAGCTTGTCGCGCATGGCGGAACTCCTTTATATGCGTGAAGGTGAAAATCGGCGGAATTGATGGGGCGCATGGCGCCGTTGCGGGGTAAGCCCAGCTAGAACATGTCGATTTTCAGATACATGCGCATCCCTTCGCGTATAGGGTACATAGTTGCGGTCTAACCCATATATGATAGCGTGCGCAGGCAAACCTGCATATAACCCGCACGGAATGAGTGGACGTAGTCGTTGGGGACGTTCCTTAACGACGAGTCGTTTAAGAACGTCCCCAACGACTACAACGGCTAACAAAGGGACTGTCGCTTTGTCACATTCTAGAGCGTTTGAAGCAGAGCGATGAAAAAGTGGACACCTTGGAGGTAGGCACGGCGGGTAATGCGCTCGTTGGTGCCGTGGACACCGCGATCGCACTCGTCATCGTCGACCACAAACGCCGAAAAGCGAATGCATTCAGAGCAAATACGCTGATAGTTAGCCGCATCGGTGGCACCGATCACAGTTGAGGGCACAATGCCGACAGCAGCCCCGCCCGCCGCATTCGGTACGTTTTCCTCCGCCCCCTTTTGATCACGAAAGTAGCGGGCGGCAATAGTGCGAACGGCCTCGAGCCCCGGTCCGCCAACACGTGGGGACGGCGAAGGTTCTGAGCTGCCGGGGCCAAGTTCGACCTCCACGCGCCCGGTAAGGCCCGCAGCGGCAACGGCCTCGCGGCAACGGTCAACAACATCAGCCACGCCCGTGCCCTCGAGCATGCGGAAGTTAATATTGGCCCACATATCCTGCGGCATCACGTTGGCGCCAGTGCTGCCGCCCTCAATCTGCGTGGGCGCACAGGTGGTGGTCACAAGCGGGTACAGCTTTTTGCTGGCAAGGCAGTCGCGCACGATGGCATCCTTGCTGGCAGCAATCTCGTCTGCGGTATAAAGCCCCAGCTCGACGAGCTGCGCGGCAAGCAGATCGGTCACGCGCGTCGGCCACTCGATATCGCAGATTGCGGCGATAGCGCGGCTCAATACCTCGAGCGATGTGCCGCCGTAGGGGTTGGACGAATGTCCGCCTTCGCTCTTCGTCTTGAGCACGATATCGGCATAGCCCTTCTCGGCAAGGTCGGCATGCATAAGCCAGCCCTCGCCCGCGCCGTACTCGGCAGCCGAAACAATACGGTAGTCACCCTCGTCGATCAGGTATTCAAGTTCAACGCCGCGCTCCTCGAGCACGCGGCCGATGGCCCCCGCTCCATACTGCGTGGTTTCCTCGTCCTGGCCAAAGGCGAGCAGCAGCGTCCGCTCGTGCTCCCAGCCGTGCACCAACGCATACTCAACCGCCTCGAGAATACCTGCGACCTGGTCTTTCATGTCGATAGCGCCGCGACCCCAAATGTAGGTGTCGTCCACGTGACCGCTAAAGGGGGCTTGCGTCCAGTCGGCCTCGGTGCCGGGCACCACGGGAACCACGTCCATGTGGCCCATGAGCATAACGGGCTTGAGGGCAGGGTCGGAACCGCCAAGTGTCACCAGCAGCGAGTGGTCGATGAGTTCGACCTCGCCCGCCGCGAACACATGTGGCCACGCCTGCTGCATATAGGCGCGCAGGTCATCGAACGGCTGCCAGTTCACCGCCTCGGCATCCATACTCGAAACGGTCGGAAACGACAGCACGCGCCCCAGGCGCTCGCACGCGCCAACTTCGTCCAAATCGGCAAAATCATCCTCATGCGCAAAGAAGCGCCAAACCTCGGCCATGACATCCTTTCGATTGTGATGACGAGGGCCGCCCCACCGGAACGGCCCTGCCATGCAAACATTTGCGGTTGGTTATTTGTCCTCGAGATAGCGCGAGAGGAACTCGCGGGTACGCTGGTGCTTGGGGTTGCCAAAGAGCTCCGCCGGCGCGGCGTCCTCGAGGACCACGCCCTTGTCCATAAAGACCACGCGATCGGACACGGTGCGGGCAAAGGCCATCTCGTGCGTGACGACGACCATGGTCATGCCGTCGGCAGCGAGCTTGCGCATGACCTCGAGCACCTCTCCCACGATCTCGGGGTCGAGTGCGGAGGTCGGCTCGTCGAACAGCATGATCTGCGGATTCATGCATAGGGCACGAGCGATGGCCACGCGCTGCTTTTGGCCACCGGACAGGCGACCCACGGCGGCGTGCGCGAACTTTTCGAGTCCCACACTCGTCAGATGCTCCAGAGCGACCTTTTCGGCCTCGGCCTTGGTCATCTTTTTGAGCGTGACGGGCGCAAGCGTGCAGTTATCGAGCACGTCCATGTTGTTAAACAGGTTGAAGCCCTGGAACACCATGCCGATGTCCTCACGCAGCTTGTTAATGTTGCAGCGCTCGGCCGTGAGGTCCTGGCCATGGAACCAGATATGGCCCGCGTCCGGGGTCTCGAGCAGGTTGAGGCAGCGCAGAAAGGTCGATTTGCCCGAACCCGAAGCGCCGATAATGGTAACGACCTCGCCGGGGTTAACGGACAGGTCGATGCCCTTGAGCACCTCGAGCGAGCCGAAGCTCTTGTGCAGGCCCTCGACGCGGATGAGCGGCTCATTGGTCTGTGCGGCGGCCGCAGCGCCGGTAGTGGCGGTATCTGCCATGATGATTCTCCTCGTCTTGAGCCTAGTTGGAGCTGGGCAGCGTGGCCGGGGCCTCGGCGCCGAGCTTTTTGCCAAAGGCCTCGAGCAGGCGGCTCGCCACGAGCGTCAGGATTAGGTAGACCACGAGTGCCACGCAGTAGACCTCCATCTGGCGGTAGTACACGCCGGCGACGGTGGTAGTGGCGTACATGAGGTCGAACACGCCGATGACCGAGAGCACCGACGAGTCCTTGATGTTGATGATGAGCTCGTTGGTGAGCGCCGGAATCGCGTTTTTAATGCCCTGGGGAAACACGACTTTACGCATAGCCTGCCACTGCGACAGACCCAGCGAGCGCGCCGCCTCGGCCTGACCGGGATCGATGGACTCGATGCCGCCGCGCAGGACCTCCATCATGTAGGCGGTGGAGTTGAGCGAGATGGTGACGAGGCCGGCGGTAAAGGTACTCCAAATCTGGTTGGCCTGGGCGGTCTCGAAGCCCATGCCGCGCAAAACGGTGAAGCCCGCGTAATAGATGAGCAGGCCCTGGACCATCATGGGCGTACCGCGCACGATGGTGGAGTAGACGGTCGTAAAGCCGCGGCCGATGCTCTTAAAGAAGCGCACCAGGTCGTTGTCCACGCGATCGAAGGTCTGAATGCGCAAAAACACAAAGAGCAGTGCCAGGAAAAAGGCGATAACGGTACCGAAGGTCGCAAGTGCGATGGTAATCTCGATGCCGCGGATAAAGAAGTCGCCGCTCTTATAGGTCATATAGACCAGGCTCGACAAAAAGTCGCTGGGGTTGGAATCCGAGACAATGCTCACCTGCACCAAGTCGATAAACGACATGACGCAGCGATCCACGAAAAAGACCACCGCGATGGCGACCGCGACGTAGCTGCCCAAGCGTGCTGCACGACGGAAACGCTCGGATGCGAACGGCGACTTTTCGCGATAGTCGCTCCAGTGCATAAGCTTGGTGACGAATGCCGCCGTCGACACGACGAGCCACGCCCACAGGATCGCCCAAAGGCAATCTTGGAACACGCCCGTGGGGGCCAGGAAGCTCAGCGGCGTGGGGTTGCGCTGGCTAAACGCCAGTCCGAGCGCCGCGATGACGCTCGTGCCCAGGTACACATAACGATGGTCGGCTTTGATAAAGGAGACCAGACGATTGATGGCTTTCATGCTGCCTCCCTATGCCGGCTGACGGTCGAGGCACGCGTCCCACATCTGGTCGCGCTCCTCCTGGCTGACGCCCTTGAGCGTCTTGTCGATGAGCTTAAGCAGCTTGTCCGAGCCCTTGCGGCAGCCGACGTTTGCCGCGACCTCCTGCTTAAAGCCCTCGCCCTCGGCAAAATGAATGGGGACGATACCGGGATTTTGGGCCATGTAGCCCTTTTCGTTTTCGGTGTTGTACGTCACGGCGTCGCAGGTGCCCTGCAGCAGGTTCGAGAACACCGTGGGGACGGAGTCGACCGGGTTTTTGTGAACGACGCCCGGGATCTCGTCGATGACGGTATCGAGCATGGTGTCCTTTTGGCCGAGCACCGTGGCGCCGCTGAAGTCACTGAGCTTGGTGGCGTTTTGGTAGGGGGAACCCTCTTTTACGAACAGGCCGAAGTAGCCAATAAAGTACGGGTCGGAGAAGCCGACCGACTCCTCACGCTCGGGCGTGGCGCTCATACCGGCGATGATGAGGTCGATCTGGCCGTTGTTGAGCGAATCGATAAGGCCCGAGAAGCTCTGCTTGACGGCAACGGGCTCGCCACCGAGGGCCTTGCAGACGATCTTGGCGATCTGCACGTCGTAGCCATCGGCATAGGCGCCCTGTACGTTGTCGATGGGGATGGTGTACTCACTGGCTTCGGAAACCTGCCAGTTGTACGGGGCGTAGGCCGCCTCCATGCCGATGCGGATCTTATCCTTGCCGATCACGGAATCGGACAGGTCGTCGCGACCGCCGCCCGTCGTGGGCTGAACCACCTTGAGCGTGGACGGGCGCTGACAGCCGGCGAGCGCGCCGGCGACGGCGGAAGCGCTCGCGGCAAGAGCGCTACCCAAGAAGATGCGACGGCTGCACACCGGCTGTGGATGCACGTCGCGCTGATGGGGAGAATGCATAATCTGCCTTCCCTGTTGAATCGTATGCTAACGACGTAACAGGATACCGCTCAGCGTTACCTCCAGCAGATGCATATATACAAATTAACAAACAGAAAACGATTAGTAGCCGTTGGGGACGTCGATGATTCGGCAATGCCAGCGAGCGCCACCCAGAGCGAACAAGTTGGCATGAAAAAGGCAAGGCATAGACCTTCTGGTCATGCCTTGCCTTTTGAATGACAAATTGTCGCTCTGGGTGGCGCGCAGCGTCGACCGGTCCGCCGTTCGTTAGAACGGCGGAACCTCTAGAGCAGCGTAACCTCGAAGGCGCGCTTGTCGGTGGCGCCGGGAGCCAAGGTGATGGTGTTGACCTTGTGCTCGAAGACGTCGTCCTCGGTGTCCATGGTGGTATGTCCGGTCCAAGGCTCGAGCGCCACGAACGGGGCGTCGTTGGCGGCAGACCACACGCCAATGTACTTAAAGCCCTCAAAGTCAATCTTGACGCCGTGGCCCGACTTGCGACTGCGCAGCGTGAGCGTGGAGCCCGGGGTATCGGTGAACATGATGGCGTCGTTGTCGAAGCTACGGTGTGTGATGGGCAGCACGTCCGAGTTATCGGGAGCCTTGTAGCTTCCCTCGAACGTCATAAGGCCATCGGGCGTGATGATGGGGGCCTCGTTAGTCCAAGCCTCGGTAAACGCCAGCTCGTAATCCTCGAACGCCTCGTCCTCGGCACCGGGAACGGGCACGTTAAATGCGGGGTGGCCGCCCACCGAAAACGGCAGGTCCACGTCGCCGGTGTTGGTGACGGCAAAGGTCTGCGTAAGAGTGGCGTCGCCAGTCAGGGCATAGGTCATGTTGAGCTTAAAGTGGAACGGGAAGGCCTTGAGCGACTCGGGCGTATCGGTAATCTCGTAGGTGACGGACGAACCGTCCTCCGACACCTCGACCAGCTTGTGCTCCACGATACGCGCGATGCCGTGGCGCGCCATCTCGCAGCTGCCGGCCGCAGACGTCGCCGTGTTGTTGCGCAGCGAGCCCACAATGGGGAACAGGATGGGCGCATGCTTGCCCCAAAAAGCGGGATCGCCCTGCCACAGATACTCGTTGCCGTTGAGGGCAAGGCTCGTGAGCTGGGCGCCCATGGAATCGATGGCCGCGGTGAGGCCGCCGCGCCTGATGGTAGTGACGGTAGACATGCTACTTCCTCCAAAAGTAAACAATAGTGTCGAGGACTATTGTCCCACTCTTGGCGGCGGGACGGGACGGCAGGCGATTATTGAGTAGCCATAGCGGAAATGGGCGGCGAGCGCCTACTGGGTATCCACGTAAAGGTCAAACCCGCCCTGCGAGGTGGTGTCGACCGTATCGGGCGCCCGCGAGTTAAAGCTCGCGGGAACCATTCTTTTCGAGGCACGAAAACGCGTGCCGTCGGTGGCGACAGGTGGCTCATCGACCGTAAGTTCGTAGTCGCCGGGCTTGAGCTCGATACCGTCACCTTCGGAATTGACGTATTGGTGCTCGTCGATCGCTTGTCCCTTGAGCGTGCGGCCTACGATATGGATGAGCATCTGGCTGTCGCCGCGCGCGGTATCCCACGTCGCGCCGTCCTTGACCTCGACCGACACATGCACCGAGCGCGTACGGTTGAGCGATTGTTCGACGGAGATCTCGACCTTGGCGGCGTCTTGGCGCTGCTGCTCAACATGGCTCCAAACGCTGCCGATTGCCGAGCAGGCGATAACGCCGGCCATGAAGGCGATGAGGATGGGGCCGAGCGGAGAGCGCCGGCCCGCGCCTTCCTCGCGAGCCAGATCGGGGCGATGCGTGGGCGCAGGCGCCTGGGCGCCCTGCGCGGGCACGTCGAGAATGCTAAAGGATGCCGTGCTGTCGGGGTCGATAGTGTGACGCGGCTGCGGGGTCTTTGCCGGCGAGATGGACATGTCGGCCGGCTCACCCAGTGTGGCCGTAGCATCGGCCTTTGCCTCGTCGGCCTCAGCCTGGGCCCAGGCCTGTTCAAAGGTTAGGGGTTCGGCCGAGTCGGAAGCGGCATCCGTCTCGACGGCATCGTTGCCGCTCTCGTCCTCGTCGCTCGACACGTCATGCGGCGCGGGCTCGTCCCACTCCTCGTCCGGAACCTCGCCCTCGCTATACCACCATTCAAAGTTATCGATATCCATACGGGGCGCCCCTTAGGCCTCGCAAATAAACACTTGCTAGCCTTATACCCCCAGACGGCACGAGGGCTCGCACGGAATGCGAAAAGGACTGCTCCTTTGTCGCATCGAAACGGATCTGTTTACGTTTAGCCGCGGGTAATCTTATTTCTCAACAAGAAGTCGACTGCCCCCACGATTCTGATGCCATCGATGTCCGTTGGATGGTCGCCATCCCTGACAATCAGGATCTTCTCATACGAATCAGGAATTTTTCCTAGCGTGCTTAGCTTGAGCGGTCGCAGCTCGCGTTCCCTCGTCGCCTCGGCATCGATCCGTTCGGTAACCTGGATATATTTGCGGTCTGATCCCTCGCCGATTGCGACAAAGTCGATTTCCCCCGCGCGTAGATGGCCGCAAAACACTTCGTATCCTTCAAAGACAAGCTGGTTGTAGATAACGTTCTCGAGCATCCTTCCGCTATCGCTACCTCTATATCCGTCAAGATAGCTGCGAATTCCCGTATCAGCTATGTAATATTTACCGCCTGTCTTAAGAAGCTCCCGCCCCTTGATGTCATACCTTTTTACTTTGGTAAACAGGTACGTCTCTTCCAGAGCGTCAATATATGCCGACACCGTCGATGCGTTGGTCTTACCGCCCGCTGATTCGTTGAGCGTCCCTACGATTTTGTTGACCGAGGTTTGGTTGGAGATGTTGTCTGCCAGATACGCACAGAGCCGCTCGAGAACATCGCGCTTGGTGATAGCTCCGCGACCCCTACGCGTCACACGCGACAGGATATCGCGCGCGACGATCGTCTGGTAGAGGCTACGGATATAGTCGCGACACAGCTCACGTCTCGGCTCATCATGGGCCAGAAACGGCATGCCGCCATAGGTTATGTACTGCTCAAGCACGGTATTTGAATTAAGGCGATCGCCCGTCTTGGAAACAAGTTCGACCCTCTCACCAAGCCCTTCAGCGGCGACCGCATCAATCGAACGAAAATCAAGATATTCGCCAAACGTGAGAGGCTGCATCTTGACCTCGACATATCGGCCCGAGATAAGCGTTGCGAGCTCGCTCGATAGCAAAAAGGCATTGGAGCCCGTGACATAGATATCGCACGGCAAATCGACTCGGAGCGAGTTGACCGCCTTTTCCCAGCCTTCGACATTCTGGAGCTCGTCAAAGAACAGGTAGGGACGATCGATGCCATCGATGCGCTCCCGAACCATGCGATAAAACGTCAGGTAATCCGTAATACCCGCGTACTCTAGAGATTCCATCTTAAAGGTCAGCAAACGCTCGGTTGGTACCCCCTGTTGCGCCAGATGGTCCCTCATCATGTCCAATAACGTAGATTTACCGCAACGGCGTATACCCGTCACGATTTTGATGAGGTCGGTATCCTGAAAAGCAATGAGTCGATCAAGATACCGGTTTCGGCGAACGATATCCATAGAGTCTCCCTAGCGCCCGACCAGACATGAAACCTTATAAACTTGCAGCATTTGCAAGTTTATAAGATGTTACCTTAGAAACTTGCAGAATTTGCAAGTTTATAAGGCATGGAATGTGACAAACGGACTGCCCCTTTGTCACATTAGCTTGGCGCTGCTCATGTGCCTGTTCTCGGTGTCATGCATCACGCACTTCATGGACGTGGCACGCCGCCGCCATCCCAAGTCGATGGTACTCGCAAGCTCGGTTAAGCCCATGGGTTTAACGTCGGCATCACGTTTGGCAC
The DNA here is from genome assembly GCF_050313495.1 of Collinsella sp. SGI.178. Classification (NCBI taxonomy): domain Bacteria; kingdom Bacillati; phylum Actinomycetota; class Coriobacteriia; order Coriobacteriales; family Coriobacteriaceae; genus Collinsella; species Collinsella sp. SGI.178. The sequence continues at coordinate 24,573 of NZ_JBNPLM010000010.1, forward strand.
CGCAGTGGGCGGCACCGTGGTAGGCAGCGTTGGCATTGCGTACGTAGGCGCAGCGGGCGCCGCGTTCTCGCTTGTGGCCTGGGCGCTCACGCTGGTGACGATTAAGCTCGCCCGCTGGGAACGCCGTCGTCAATCAACACAGCCCCGGATGCAGGCATAGGGGCGAACATAGCCCAAGGTGGCGAGCAACCGGTGAAAACCGTCCCATACGAGTAGTGTCTATCCGCCTGCAAGCTCCGACAGTGCGATTTCGTGTATTTCAAATACACGAAATGCGCGTGGGGCAACTCAAAGGCGGCGGCAGACACATTGTCTGCCACCGCCTTTTATACTGGATTTTATAGATATGTGGGGCGTTTACTCCATACCCAGCAGCTCGCGCATCTGGGTTGCGTAGTTAGATGCCATGTTGCCGTAGACAATCTGCACGCCGCCGTTAACATGCACGATGCCACGCGCTTCGAGCTTTTCGGTAAACTCGGCGTCATCAACCACCTTGTCACAGTCATTGAGCTGGATGCGCAGACGGGTGAAGCAGGCCTCGACAGACTTAATGTTGTTGTCGCCGCCCACTGCCTCAACGATGGCGGGAATGAGGTCGCTGATCACGGTCTTGGGAGCCTTTTCGGCCTCATCGCCAGACTCTTCCTCACGGCCAGGGGTCTTTAGATCCTTCTTAAGAATGATGAACTTGAAGACGAAGTAGTACACCACGAAGTAGATGGGGCCGAGGAACAGGATAACCTGCCAGTTGGAGCCCTTGGCTGCACCCATAATGCCGTTAAAGATCAACGACAAGAGCGGGCCGCCAAAGGATGCGGAGCCGGCCACGTTGAACTGCAGGATATAGGTCAGCGCATAGGCAAGACCAGCCATGAGAGCGTGGAACACGTAGAGGATGGGCGCGATAAACAGGAAGGAGTACTCGAGCGGCTCGGTAATGCCGGAGAGGATGCAAGGCACCACGATGGCAATCATGAGCGCTGCGGTCTTCTTCTTGTTCTTGGGAAGCGCCGTCTTGTAGAAGGCGAGTGCAGCACCGGGCAGGCCGAACATGGCGAAGATAACCTTACCGTTCATGACAAAACGGCTGACCTCGATGTTAAACGGCGTGCTAGGAGAGCCCAGGATCGCGTTGTAGATATTGATAGCGCCCTGAACGGTCTGGCCGTCGATGGTCTCGACGCCACCGAGCGACGTGAAGAAGAACGGTAAATAGACAAAGTGATGCAGACCAAAAGGCAGGAGCATGCGCTCGCCAGCGCCGTAGACAAATGCACCAAAGGCACCCGTAGTCTTGATGAACTCGGACAGCGCACCGAGAGCGTTCTGGATAAACGGGAAAACAAAGGACATGACCAATGCGAGGACACTGCATGAGAGCAGCGTTACCGCCGGAATAAAGCGCGTGCCGTTGAAGATGGAGAACACGGCAGGCAGCTCAATCTTGTAGTAACGGTTATGCAGCCATGCGACGATTGCACCCACCAGAAGACCGCCGATAACGCCCGTGTCGAGCGTGGTGATACCGAGGATCGTGCTCTGGCCCGTCGTAAGATTGGCGGGATCGATAACGCCAGTCGCCGTGAGGAACGTGCCCATCACGGAGTTCATGCACATGTAGCCCAAAAAGCCACAAAGCGCCGCGGTAGCCTTCTCGGACTTGGCGAAGCCATAGGCGAGACAAATCGAGAAGATAACCGGGATGTTGCTCATAACGATGCCGGCTGCGGCCTTAAGAATCGAAAAGAAAATCGCAAAGCCCGGAGCAGCAAGCCAGGGAACAGCCGCCGTAAGGGTGGGGCTGGTAAAGGCATTGCCAAAGCCCTGAAGGATGCCGGCGATTGGCAGGATCAGGACAGGCGTCATGAGGACTTTGCCCAGGCGCTGGAACTTTGCCAGCAGCTCATCTTTGTTCATGGGATACCCCTCTTAAAGAAACGGGGCGTGCAGCTCTACAACCCACACGCCCCATAACAGTTACCAAACGCTATGGAACTAGCTACTTAAGCTCCGGCCAGTAATCCTTATTGGCCTCGATGAGCTTATCGAGCACCTTACGCGCCTTCTTTGCGTCACCGACCAGACGATTAAGCGTGAGTGCCTGCAGGGCCTTCTCGTAGGAACCCTCCATCCAAGCCTCAACAGTCAGGCGCTCATAGGCGTACTGGTTCTCCATAAGACCGCGATAGAAGGTGCCAATCTTGCCAACAGCATAGGGCTGCGGGCCATTGGCGCCCACGCTTGCCGCGACCTCGACCATGGCGTCATCGGGCATACCCTCGATAATGCCGTTGTTGGGCACGATGACAATGAAGGTCTTATTGGTGTTGCGATAAATGGCCGAGGTGATTTCCACGATCATATCGCCATGAGCATCGTTCTGCACAACCGAGGAGTTCTTTGCGGTGCCGACTTTGGCAACACGCTCGCACTCGGCGAACACGCGCTTCTCACGACCGTTGATAACCTCGTCGGAGCGAGTGTAGTCGGGGTCGAGGTGAGCGACCTTGTACTCGGGATACAGATAGTACTGCAGATAAGTGTTGGGCAGATAGTCGGGGAAGTCCTCGAGCATGTCCTTGACCATGGCGTAGGTATCAAGCCAGGACTGGTCACGCTGCTCGGCATCGGCAGGAAGGAAGCCGTTCTTCTCCGTGTACTCCTTAATCTGCGGGACGAGGTCATGGCCCTCTTCATCGTAGATGTGCTTGAACCAACCGAAGTGATTGAGGCCAAAGTACACGGGCTCCGTCTTGCTCATATCGCGACCAAGCAGGCGACCGTAAGAGCGCATGAGGTTGACAGGCTGGTCGCAGATGTTGAGAACGCGATGCTCATCGGGCAGGACGCGCTCGAGACCATATGCCACAATAGCAGCCGGATTGGTGTAATTGATAATCCACGCCTCCGGGCTATGGGCGCGAACGTCGTTGACAATCTCAACCATGTCATTCATGGAGCGCATACCGTAAGCCATGCCGCCAGGGCCCACCGTTTCCTGGCCGATGATTCCCATATGCAGCGGAATCTTCTCGTCCTTGCTACGCATCTCGTAGCCGCCGGTACGAATCTGGCAGAGCACAAAGTCGACGTCGGTGTAAGCCTCGTCCTTATCGGTGGTGTAACCAAACTCCACACCGGGCTCCTCCTCGGCGAAGAGGATCTTGCCAAACTCGCCGATCGGACGCTGGCGCTCGGCATCGATGTCATAGAGCATCACGCGGTTCAGCGGCAGAATGTCCATGTGCTTGGTCAGGGCTTTAAGAATGCCAGGGCACCACGTGGAGCCGCCGCCAACGATCACAATATTGAGCTTATCCTTCATGTTCCGTCCCTCCAGGGTTGGCTGATCGGTGTTCTCGAAGACCTTGGGCTCCGCGGCTGTCCTCGGCTTGCTTCGTTTCGATTGGTATTTTGCGACATAAGGTCGTTTGCAAGTCCCCGTGTGGGCCAATGCGAAACGGGGACACATGATTTCGCTCACGACACAGATATGTGTAGGCAGACACGCGCGTTTGCCCAGTTCATGGGCAATAGGCAATCTTGACCGATTACCGATTTCTCACCTGGCTACACAAAGCGGTACCATATGTACGGCGAGGTGCGAGGGGCTGAAACATCTTATGAAAGATCAAGAATCCTTTTATGATCATGTGCGAGCTGGCGAGAGCAAGCTCAACGATCTCGAAAGCGAGATCATGCGCTACATCATCGAGCTGCGTGATGATATTGACGATGTCACGCTTAAGAGCGTTGCCGAACGGTTCTTCGTCGCTCCCAATACAATTGTCAGGCTTGCCCATAAACTTGGCTTCTCGGGGTTTACGGAGCTCAAACAATCGTATTCCGCCTCGCTCGATCGCAATCGATTCACTATCGAGGCACTTCCTCTTGATACCCAGCTCGTACAGACCAAAGATCTGCTTAACGACCGGGTCATCGATTCGGTTGTGAGTCTTATCCAGGACGCCTCGCATATCGTGTTCTTCTGCTCGGGCTTTTCGAAATACCCGTGCCTCGAGATGGCTGAAAAGCTCAAAATAATGGGCAAGAATACCGACACGCTCAGTGAACGCCACGTCATGAGGCATTACGCAGAACTCCTCGGCAAAAACGACCTGGTCTTCAGCGTTTCCGTAAGCGGCGAGACGCAGGTGTCTATTGACGCCACATCGATAGCCAAAACGCGCGGATGCAAGGTTGTCACGCTCACCGGCTTTTCTCGAAATTCCCTCTCGAAACTAGCCGACTACCCCATCTACACCGTGCAAAAAGAAATCCGCTTGGGCAGCATGGACCTCGACAGCCGATTGATGTTCTATTACGTTTTCGAATTGATATTTGAGCGCTACTTCAAACTGGCCAAGAAATAAAACTTGGCATGCGCCCGGCTTCGACTCTTTAGCAGCCTTCTATATGAAAGGTATCGCCCTATGCAACGCGTACTGTTTATCTGCCACGGCAACATCTGCAGATTCAGAAAAATGCCTAGCTAGTTAGGATCCCGGCGAACCATATCGTGTACCTTACGACGTTTTTACGACTTTGAGCCCCGATGCGATATTGCCGTGATGGAGAAAAGCAACTCCTTTCGCCTTTCCCCAGTAGCTGAAGAACGGAGAATCGAGCATAAGCATTCCTTTCCGGTCGTCTCAAACCTCTGCAATTTGGAGGGTAAATCGCGAAAGCTAATATCTCAAACACCAGAAAAATCAAGTCGATGACCTCGCTCAACATTCACGACGCCCACCATCGCATGCTAGTTACAAGAAGCGGATGCACTAGTATTCTTTCAATCGACTTGCAAACCCCTTCAAGCGTCCAACGCAATGGCGTGCTTTCAGACGCAACGCCTCCTTGCGTCCGCATTATTGCTTTGTTAGACTCTACGGAAGAATTCAGCGCAGGCCCATATGCCAAGCCAGCGCCCCGGAAAGGAAAAGGATTCGTGAAGCTGTAGACGATACATATCGACGCCAATTTGCAAATTGCCATCTATCCAAGAATAAATCTGGCTGCACATTTGTCGTATCGTCTTTTCACTGATCCTCGTATATCCTAAACACTACCTTTGCGAGCATTGCCGTCGACTCATTTTCTTTCAGCTTGACTCGAGTCGACGGGCGTTCACGTTGGTCGGAACGAGCCAATCAGAGCATATGCGGCAAAACGCGGCCTCCCATGCCGAGGAGGCACAATGTCAAGAACCAATTTGAACAGCTCCACCACCCTCGTTCTTTCCCATATTACTTATGCATATCCTGGCAGCGCAATGCCCGCACTCGACAACGTGTCGGCGACATTTGCCCCCGGCTGGCACGGCATCGTCGGAGACAACGGGTGCGGGAAATCAACTTTCGTCCGCATTGCGTGCGGACTTCTGATTCCAGATCGCGGCGTCGTTTCACCGCGTCTCGTCTCCGCATATTGCGCGCAAGAAGCCGGAGTCGAACCGCCCATGCTCTTCGATTTTGCGTGCGACTTCGCCCCGGCGACCACGCACCTCAGAAGGATGCTCCGCATCACCGATGATATGCTCTGGCGTTTTTCCGAGCTCTCCGGTGGCGAGCAGAAGAAAATTCAAATAGCCGTCGCGCTTTGGCAGAATCCCGATCTTCTGGCAATGGATGAACCGACTAACCATGTGGACGCAGAATGCAGAAGGCAGATTTGCAAAGCACTCGCCGAGTACAAGGGTATTGGCCTCCTCGTCTCGCACGACCGTGCGTTGCTCGACTCCTTGGCAAAGGACTGCCTGTGCTTTGAGTCGGGGCACGTCACCATGCGCCCCGGCAACTACTCCCAAGCTCGCTCGCAGGCGAATCTGGAGCGCGAAAGCGCGGCGCGGGCCAAATCGATTGCGCGATCCGAAGAAAAGCGCATGAAGGCTGAGTATATCAGGCGCGTTGAAAACGCCTCACGGTCCGCATCCAAGAGAAGCGCCCGTCATGTCGATCCGAAGGATCACGACGCGAAAGCACGAATCAAACTCGCCATTCTCACTGGCAGAGACGGCGTTGCGGGCAAGCTCGCTTCGCGCATGGACTCCCGAATCCAGCGCGCGCAAGCCGCCGTCGACGCCCACCATGTCGAAAAGCGCTACGAAAGCACCTTGTGGATGGAAGCGCAACCCAGCCCGCGCAAAACACTGATTCACGTCAGCTCAGATCGCATACCGTGCGGCCCGAGGCAATCTTTGCGGGTTCCCGAGATTTATCTGGGAAATACCGATCATCTGGGCATAAGCGGCCCCAACGGAGCGGGGAAAACAACACTGGTCAAGCATATCCTGGAGATATTGGAAGGCCGCAAGGCCACGGGATTGGACATTCGCACGCTGTATATCCCTCAGGAAGTCGACGATTCATCCTCAATTGAATTCCTCTCGGAAATCAAGGACCTGCCCCAAGCCGAACGTGGAGCCCTGCTTTCGATCGTTGCGCAACTCAATTCGGATCCCGAACGAATATTGTCCGGCGAGAACATCAGCCCGGGGGAGCTGCGGAAGCTCATGCTCGCCCGCGGTATACTAGATGCCCCCGAAATCATCGTCATGGACGAACCCACGAATCACCTGGACCTGCACTCGGTGGAGGCACTCGAGCGAGCGCTTTCCGCCTTTCCCGGCGCGCTTGTTTTGGTGAGCCATGACGAGCAGTTCCTCTCGGCCTCATGCCCCCTCCGCTTGGATTTGGCCCCAGAAGAGGAGCACACTATTGGTCAGCCCCTCCTCTAGCGCTCAGGCATGTCTTCTGCAAGCCGCCTTCTTCTGATATCCCCTCCCCCGTTTTGCAAGCAACTCAGCGCAAATGGCCCATCCCCCTCAGCCTGAAGGCTCAGCGACACCAACGATACCGACGATTCAATATCTGGATGTCCATATTTGCCCCATCTGGGTGATTATTAAATTGTGTTTGTTCCGTGATTGAATACTTTGTCATCATTACGCCCCACTTCTTCTCATCAGAGGACGTCGAGAACGACAGGTCCTTGCGAAATAATCCCAGCTCAGAAGCTTATGGCATGATGTGCTCACCGAGTGCTCGATGACGATTGACGAATCGTCGGTAATATCCAATTTTAGGAAAGAGGTGTGTATGACCCGACCGAAGATCATGCGCGGACCGTTTGAATGCGGCTCCATCTCAACAACCAGTACGGCAATGTCGTCTATAAAGGAGTCTTCGGCGAGCATGCCGACTTGTTCTGAACGAGCTGTTCGACATGCCCTGAAGGCCGAAGAGATGTTCTCTCGCGTCATGTATCGCCAGATTCTTTGTGCCCACACGAAGCTCCATGGGGCAATGTTTGGGGACGATGATCTTCATGCCGCAACAAGAAATGTCGAGGAGATCTTGCGCAACGTCCTGCGCCTCTATCTCGATGTCCACGGCGAGCCGCAACGCGGAGTCAGCAAATAATTGGATTGAGAGGAGTTCGAGTATGAGGAAATTGAATCAGTTTATGAAGTTCGATTGGGAAGCTTTTGCGAAAGGCAAGCGTTTCCTTTGTGTCGGAGGTGGTAAATGGGTTGATTAAAACACCAAAGAGCATCGCGGCACCAAGATCGACGTGGTGATCACAACCGATAACACGCAGTATCACCAAAACGAAGGCGAGGTGGTCAGCAATCGTTTCGAGAAGCTTTCCATCAAGGTTTCGAACGATATCGAGATTCCCGTCAATCAGCACGTCATTCCCACCGGCGTGGTCGCAAAGGTTTACGGTGATTATCGCAACCAGTTGTCCATCACGGCGGACGGCATTACCGTCATCCCCGCGAAGGGCTAGGTGATTGTGGTGCGTTACTCCAGTGGCGCACCGGCGATCGTGTATTCGACCCCCAGCGCAAAGCTTTGTGTGCTGGGGGTCGCTTTATTTGCGGTCGCCGCGTGCGTTTATTGCATCGGGCTATTCGTGAACACCATTCTTGCGCCCATCGCCATAGAGCCCAGTACGGTGATGGCGTTTGGCGGCAACCTTACCTCCGCAGCGGCCACTCTTAGCCTCGCTGGGACCATGTTGTTTGCGGGAGGGATCACACATTACGTCATGCTATCTGAATCAACACGGTTGCATGCACGCATTAGGAAGGGGCTCTTTGATCCACGTTACGGGAATCCTCTACACCTGCGAGAAGGCGAGCTTCTTCCCGACATCTCTTGCAAAGAGACGGCTCCTGGACAGTTCGAGCTCGCCATCTCAACCTCATCCTCAACGGCAGAAGAAATATCGAAGATGGGACCTAGCATTAGCTCCCGACTTCGCGGAAGGTTCTCCCGCTACGCCGTCGTACTTGCCGAAGCAGACGTCGCATGCAATCAAGTGACCTTCTTCCTTGAAGATGTGACGTTGCATCGAGAGATCAAGGCATCGCGTGTCGAGGATTTGTGCCCGGCGAACGCCTACGAATTCCGCGTTCAAAACGGCACGAGCATCGACCTCCGCGCCTCCGGTTCCATGCTCATCGCTGGAAAGACCACGGGCGTGATCGCCCTCTTGCTCCAAGCCCTGTTGGCTGGTCCTGACGGACACGGATCGCAAGTCCTCATCATAGACCCCAAGCAGGCCGAGCTCTCCCGACTTCCTCGCGTGGTTTCACTGAATGCTGACGGGGACGCTCGCGCAATCCTGTCTGCGTTATCACGGTTCGCCGACAGCATCAAAGAGCGACAGAGCTTCCTCAACGACAGGTCGACAGAGACGGGAGACGCCGTGCACTGGTGGGATGCGGGGCTTCACGTTTCGCTTCTCTTCATGGATGAGTACGTGGCACTCCGCACGCTGTTTCCCAAGCGCGCGAGCAAGGAGGACCCCGATTACTGCCTCGCGACGTTTGATGGGCTGGTGAAGCGCATCGTAACGATGGGGGCGAGCGCGGGCTGCTACGCCATCATCTCGATCGCCGAGGCGTCTGTTGAGGAGGGGGGCTTGCCGTCGATGCTGCGCTCGGCGTGCAGCACCCGCGTCCTCTTCAAGCCGACGCTTCCCGAGGCGCGGCTCATATGGGGCGCGGAACGCCTGCTCGACCTCGGTGCACCTCGCACCTTCTCCCCGGGCGACGCTTGGTTCAGCAGTACGGACGGGGCGCACGACCGCATCGGCTTTGTGCATTTTCCGATCATGGACTTCCCCGTGTACCGCGAGCTTGGGCGGCTCCTTGACCTGTACTTCAGAGAATAACCACCGCGGGGTCCGCTTCGCGCAGCAAAAGCGGACCCCGTCGATTGTTCCATTACTTGAAATTCTGCTCATTTATGCGCCTTGGGGAGCTTGTTATCCCAAGGCGCACCCTCGGGCGCGTTCCAAAATCGTCCCGAAATAGCTCATTTACGAGAAAGGACTCGGAACCATGACCAATTCTCTGCCCATGAAGACCCGCGCGATGATGTACGAGCAGCAGCTCGATCACCTGCCCCGTCTTGTGGACGAAATGTACCGAAGAATCGAAACACTCGCCCCGAAGCGCTATGCGGGCATCGTGCACGACAGCGACACGACGGACGCGGGACGTCCGGCAGCCGCGCATCTTCACGTGATGATGGAGTTCCAGAATCCGCGCTCGCTCAATAGCATCGCGAAGCTCCTTGGAGATAAACCTGAGCGCATCGAGGCTTGGAAGGCAGGTGTGGAAAACGGTTTTTCCTACCTGTGCCACAGAACGGATGGCGCACGATCCAAGCATCAGTACGACCCCAAAATCGTGCGCTCCAACTTCGATTACCCAGCGCTACTTGCTTCTATTGAGTCGCGCGTTGCTCGAACGAGGTCCCATAGCAGCATCAAAGTCCTTCTCGATGACCTTCTCGAAGGTCGTATCGACAAGGAGTCCTTGATCTCTCAGCTCTCCGGATCCGAATATGCCCGGACATAGCGTCAGATCGAAGACGTTTATGCACGCCGCCTTCAGGTTCAGGCCCGGGAATGGCGGGGGTTGATGCTCAAGGGCGAAAGAAGGGTGGAATCAGTTTGGATCTTCGGGCCTGCTGGAACGGGGAAGTCCACCCTCGCAAAGCTCTATGCGAAGCGGAAGGGCGAACCGTTCTTCGTCTCTGGATCTACGAGAGACATCTTTCAGGGGTATGAGGGCAAGCACACGGTGATTCTTGACGAACTTCGTCCCTCATCCATCCCCTACGCCGACCTGCTTCGCATCACGGATCCCTATGCGATGGAGCATGAGGTGATGGCACCGTCCCGATATTCCGACAAAGCGATAGCCGCCGATCTCGTAATCGTCACGACGCCCTACAGCCCCTTGGAATTCTATGGAGAACAGATGCGCCGATCCGCGACTTATCGTCCGCAAAACGATGTCGACGGATTTGGTCAACTTGAGAGGCGCCTCTCCGTCGTTGCGGAGATGCAGACGAGGGAGATCTGTCTCTCTGAGTTTAGGCACGATCTCGACGGATACTGGCCGGTCGAAGGTTCCTCTCGTACAAACCCATATTCGAGTTATGCGCGAGGACTCGCCCCCTCGTCCTGCGCCAACGCTCTTTATAAAGAGCTTCTCGACACCGTTTCGCACTTGACAGCTTAACCAATCGGGCCCCGTGCGATAATCTTGAAATATCGCATCGGGGCTCTTTTCTGAACAGGAAGGAGCCTGCTAGTGACTGTGAGAAAAGACAGCAAAGGGCGAATCCTCAGACGCGGGGAAAGCCAGAGAAAAAACGGCCGTTACTGCTTCAAGTATGTGGATGCAAGAGGTAAAACGCGGAGCGTCTACTCGTGGACCTTGACAACTCATGATCTAACTCCGAAGGGGAAGAAAGCCAGTCCGTGCTTGCGCGCGTTGGAGCATGAAATCCAGCGCGATCTGCTTGATAAGGTCGCGCCGAACAATATGACAGTCTACGAACTCGCATCTCGTTACACTGAAACAAAGACTGCCGTGAAACAATCCACTCGAGCCGCCTACAAGACAATCCTCAATTTTCTTGCTACAGATGAATTCGGCTCGCGACGAATATGCGGTGTCACCTCCCTTGATGCCAAGGAATGGCTCATCAACCTGCAAAAAATCCACGGCAAGCGCTATAGCACAATCCATAGCATCCGTGGTGTTCTGAGACCGGCGTTTCAACTGGCAGAGGAGAACAGCCTGATTCGCCGAAATCCCTTCTATTTCGAGCTCGCAACGATACTGACAAACGACATGGTTACACGCAAGGCCTTGGCCACTAACCAAGAACGCAGATTTCTTGCTTTCGTGGAGGGCGATGAACACTTTCACCGCTATCGTGACGCCATCTACATCCTTCTAAATACGGGCCTGCGCATTTCTGAATTCTGCGGTCTTACCGTCGAAGACCTTGATTTCAAAAACGGAAGCATTCGGGTAAACAAGCAACTTCAGCGGACCAGCAACATGCGATACTACATCGAACGTCCCAAGACGGAGAGCGGGATCCGCTATGTTCCCATGACTCAAGCCGTGACAGAGTGTTTCAGGAGTATCCTTGCGCAACGTCTAAAGCCTTCGAGTGAGCCGGTCGTTGACGGTGTTAGCGGTTTTCTGTTTCTTGATAAAAACGAGATGCCGCGTGTTGCCCTGCACTGGGAGAAGTACTTCCACCACGCGATAGAGAAACATAATCGCATCTACAAGGATGAGCTTCCCAAAATCACACCACATGTCTGCCGACATACCTTCTACTCGAAGATGGCACGCAGGGGAATGAACCCTGCGAAGCTAAAATGCATCATGGGCCACTCCGACATCAACGTAACTTTTAACACATACACCCATCTTGATTTCGACGACGTCAGAGAGGATATGCTGAAAATTGGATGCAAAGGACGGTCAACATTGTGACAACAAGTCGTAAACCCTCGTTCTTTACGACAATTCTTACGACGCTGGAAAGAAGAATAATCCGCTCATTTATGAATCAATTTGATATTCTGTCCTTGACGAGGGATCAAAAAGCAGTGCGATTATCTGCGAAAACTCTGATATTCGAGAGGTTTTAGCCAATGCGCAAAATCCTATTTGTCTGTCATGGGAACATCTGTCGCTCGACGATGGCTGAGTCGGTGTTTGCCGAGCTGGTGCGCCGTGCTGGGCGCGAGGCGGAGTTCGTCATTGATTCTGCCGCGACCTCGACCGAGGAGATTGGCAACCCTCCGCATCATGGCACCGTCGCCAAGCTGCGCGAGGTCGGGATTCCCGTCGTTGCGCACCGCGCGCGCCAGGTTCGTCGCGCGGAGTATGGTGACTGGGACCACATCGTCTATATGGATGCCGAGAACGCGCGCGGCCTGCGTCGCATCTTCGGCGACGATGCCGACGGCAAGATTTCGCGGCTGCTGGATTGGACCGATCGCCCCGGCGACGTCGCCGATCCCTGGTACACCGGCAACTTCGATGCCACCTACCGCGATGTGCTCGCCGGCTGCACGGCCATGCTCGAGCAACTGTAGGCGCCCGGGCGGCGCGGATGCGTGAGCCACGCCATCGGCATAAAATGAGCGTGGATAATCTCCCGCATACAAATTGAGCGTGGATAATCTCCCACTTTGAACGCAAAACGGCGCTCTAAACGGGAGATTATCCACGCTCATTATCTTGGTGGGAGAAAATCCACGCTCGATTACTCGTCGACGATCTCGGCGAGCCAGACGTTCAACGTATCGACCTCGGGGCAGCAGAACTTTGCCGTACCGGGCTCGTTGCCGGGCACGGTTCCGCCGTAGCGCAGGATGTCGATATAGGGAAAGCCCACATGGCAGGCCATGGAGCACATCTTGCCGCGATCGCGGTCGAAGTCGAAGACGTCGCCGGGCTTGTGGCCATGGTGGCAGCGGCACGTGCCCAGCTGGTCCACGCAGCTAATGCGGATACGTGGGCGCTTGCCGCGTGGCGCGCCGAGCGACTTGCCCTCGCTCGCGGGCTCGGGGCCGCTTTCGCTGGCGCTACTCATGGTCGATCACATCCAGGCAGGCCTCGATGGGCAGGCCGGCAGACTTGTCCTCCTGGTCAGCGTTGCGCTCGATAAGCTCGGCCACCACACGCATGGCATCGGCCGTTGCGTGCTGCAGGCTCCAGCCAGCCATAACGCGACCGACGAGCACCGCCGAGAACGTGTCACCGGTGCCCGGGAAATAGACCGGGATCAGGTCGAAGGGAATCGTGAAGTACTCCCCCGCCACGTGGTCGTAACCGATGACGGCGTTCGTGCCGTCGACCACAGCGCTCGTAATGACCACCGACTTGGCGCCCAGCGCGCGCATGGCGTCCACAAGGGCGTGGGCCTCGTCAGGCGTGATTTGCTCGGCAATGGGCGTGTCGGTGAGCAGGCACGCCTCGGTATAGTTGGGCACCGCATAGTCGGCGCACTCGAGCAGATGCCTCATGAGACCGATCGTGGACTCGGGCACACCGGCGTAAAGTTTGCCGTTGTCGCCCATGATGGGGTCGACGAATACCTTGGTGCCCTTTTGCGCGCGGCGGTGGCAAAAGTCTGAGATGATGCGCGTCTCTTCTTCGGTCACGATAAAGCCAGTGGAGATGGCGTCGAACTCAAAGCCGAGCTCTTCCCAGATGGCGAGACTCTGACGCACGTACTCCGTGGTGTCGTGGATGTAGAACTTGGGGTAGTTGAGCGTATCGGACACAAGTGCCGTCGGCAGATTGTGGATACGGTAACCCATGTGCGACAGCACCGGCAGCATGGCGGAAAGCGCGACCTTGCCGTAGCCGCACATATCGTTGATCAGCAACAGCTGAGTGTTCTTCATGAGTGTCCCCCTTGGGTCGGGCGCGGCGCGGCGGCGCCACAGTGCGACTAAGTGTAGCGCAGGGAACGCTACGGACGAAAGCTTGCGCCGTGGAGGACAGTTTGTTGCGGAAAGGTTTCGGAAACGAGGGGCTAGCCTGCTTCATTGCGGCCCATTCGCCGCCACTCATTCAGTGCCATTTCAAAACTACACCGGATTACGGGGCTGAACCTGAATGAGTCAACCACACCCTCTATTTTCAAATCATAGCAAGCCTTCTACCTGCGGTTTTCTTTTTACCAATTTCGGTATGGTCGACAATCCGCAGTTCAGCCCCGTAATCCGGCATAGTTTTGAAGTTAGTCGTTGGGGACGTTCTTAAATGACTAGTCAAACAAGAACGTCCCCAACGACTAGTCGTTTAAGAACGTCCCCAACGACTACCCCGATGTTTTGCGGCGCCGTAACTAAATAAGTTTGGTACCTTGACATTCTTGTGTGGCACTCCTAGATTAGTTAGGCACAAAATAATTCCACTACCTAACTAAAGAAAGGAGCGATACGAATTCATGTGCGATGAACCCCTTAACCTTCGCCCGCATGAGCCCGGCGGCGATCCTTCGGAGCCGGCAGACGTGCCCGAAGCAGTTAACGGCGAAGACAAGCTCGCCAAGCGCATCCTGAGCGGCCTAGGCTTTTGCGGCCACTACATGCACTTTCACGGCGGTGGCGTGTCCGGCAAGGCGCCCATCGTCTGCCTGCTCGCCAAGCAGGAAAACGGCGAGATGTCGCAGCAGGAACTCGGCATGCACTTCGACCTCAAGCCGGGGTCGCTTTCCGAAATCTTGTCCAAGCTCGAGTGCGCCGGCATCATCGAGCGCAGCCGCAATCCAAAAGATCGCCGGCAGCTCACCATTCGCCTAACCGAGATCGGCTGGGAGAAGGCCCGCATCGACCAAGCCTCGCGCATCCGCTTTAGGGAACAGGCCTTTAGCGCGCTCACCCACGACGAGCGCGAACAGCTCGCCGAGATGCTCGAGAAAATCCGCGTAACCTGGGAGGAACTGGATGATTAAAACCCTTATGGGCAGCATCCGCGATTACATGAAGGTCACGATCGCCACGCCGCTGCTGGTGCTTGGCGAGGTAATCTGCCAGATGATGATCCCGTTTATCACCGCCGACATGATCGACGCCATCAAGGACGGCACTGCCGTTACCGAGATGCTGCCCACCGCCGGCCTTCTCGTACTCATCGCACTGACGTCACTCGCCTTTGGCGCCGCCGCGGGCATCACCTGCAGCCATGCCAGCTGCGGCTTTGCCAAGAACCTGCGTCGCGACCTGTTCTACAAGATTCAGACGTTCAGCTTCGCCAACATCGACGAGTTCTCGACCTCCTCGCTCGTCACGCGCCTCACCACCGACATCAACAACGTGCAGCAGGCCTTTATGATGCTCATCCGCATCGCCGTGCGCTCGCCGCTGGTGCTGGTCTTTGCCTTTACCATGGCATACGCCATGGGCGGCAGCGTCGCCATGGTCTACCTGGTCATCATTCCGCTGCTGGGCTTTGGCCTGTTCTTTATCATCTATAAGGTGCGCCCGATCTTTACCCGCGTGTTCCGCAAGTACGACGCGCTCAACGAATCGGTCGAGGAAAACGTCACCGGCATGCGCGTGGTCAAGAGCTACGTGCGCGAAGACTTTGAGAAGGAGAAGTTCGCCACCGCCGCGCGCGACGTCCAGATGGACTTCACCCGCGCCGAGAAGTTGCTCGCCTTCAACAACCCCATGATGAACATCTGCGTCAACGGCGCGTTCGTCGTCATCATCTACCTGGGCTCCAAGCTCATCATCACGAGCCAGGGCACCCTGTTCGATGTGGGCCAGCTCTCCTCCATCTTTACCTACGGCTTCCAGATTCTGATGAGCCTAATGCAGCTGTCGATGATCTTTGTCATGGTGACCATGGCAGATGAGTCGGCGCACCGCATTACCGAGGTGCTGGCCGCCGAGCCCACGATCGCTAACCCGACCAAGCCCGTGCACGAGGTTGCCGACGGCTCCATCGACTTCGATCACGTGAGCTTTAAGTATTCCGAGCATGCCCGCCGCCAGGCGCTCGACGATATCGACCTGCATATTAAGAGCGGCGAGACCATCGGCATTATCGGTGGCACCGGCTCGGCCAAGTCGACGCTCGTGAACCTGATCGCCCGTCTGTACGATGTCACGGAGGGCACCGTGCGCGTCGGCGGCGTGGACGTGCGCGACTACGACCTGGACGCGCTGCGCCACCAGGTAGCCATGGTCCTGCAGAAAAACGTGCTGTTTAGCGGCACCATCGCCGAGAACCTGCGCTGGGGCGACCCGAACGCCACCGACGAGGAAGTCCGCGAGGCCGCACATCTGGCCTGCGCCGACGAGTTTGTCGACGGCTTCCCCAAGGGCTACGACACCTGGATCGAGCAGGGCGGCTCCAACGTTTCCGGCGGCCAGAAGCAGCGCCTGTGCATCGCGCGTGCCCTGCTGCGTCGCCCCAAGATCTTGATCCTGGACGACTCCACGAGCGCCGTCGACACCAAGACCGACGCCAAGATCCGCGAGGGCCTGGCGAGCTACCTGCCCAACACGACCAAGCTCATCATCGCCCAGCGCATCAGCTCCGTGCAGGACGCCGACCGCATCATCGTCATGGAGGGCGGCCGCATCAAGGACATCGGCAACCACGATGAGCTGCTCCAGACGAGCGAGGTCTACCGCGAGACCTTTACCTCGCAAAATAAGATGAGTGCCGAAGGCGAGGACGCGGGCGACGTTTCCGGCGATACGACCACGGCGGCAGACAACACCGACACGACCGCACCGCAAGCTCAGACCCAGGAAGGAGGCGAGGCACATGAGTAAGGCCGCTACCGCCGAGCGCGCGCGCAACCGCAAGGGCGGCACCATGACGCGCCTGATCAAGATGCTCTTTGGCTTCTACCCGGTGCTTTTGCCCCTCGTCGTCGCCGGCGTTGTGCTCTGCGCCATCATCAACTCCATCGGCGCGACGTTTCTCCAGAGCGCGCTGCAGGTCATTAGCGAATCGTGGCAGTCGGGCGACTGGACGACCGCGCAGCCCAAGATTCTGAAGCTCGTGACCACCCTCGGCTGCATCTACGCCGTGGGCGTCGCCTCCTCGCTCTTCTGGAACCGCGCCATGGCCGTCATCACGCAGGGCTCGCTCGAGAAGCTGCGCGAAAAGATGTTCAACCGCATGCAGGACCTGCCGATTCGCTACTTCGACACGCACCAGCGCGGCGACATCATGAGCCACTACACCAACGACATCGACACGCTGCGTCAGATGATCAGCCAGTCGCTGCCCAACCTGCTCATGACGATCATCGTCATCGTCACCGTGTTCTTCATCATGCTGTATTACAGCGTGTGGATGTGCCTGGTCATCATTGCCGGCGTCGCCTTTATGACCTTTATGACCAAGCTGCTCGGCTCCAACGCCGCGCGCTTCTTTATCGCGCAGCAGACCGAGCTCGGCGTGGTCGAGGGCCATATCGAGGAAGTTATGAACGGCCAGAAAGTCGTCAAGGCGTTCTGTCACGAGTCCGCTGCCGAGGCCGTTTTTGACGAGCGCAACGAGAAGCTCTTCGAGGTCTCGCAGAAGGCCAACATGTACGCCAACATCCTCATGCCGATCCTCGGGAACCTGGGCGACTTGCTCTACGTGCTGGTCGCGCTGACCGGCGGCATCTTCCTGGAGCTGGGCGTGCCCAACCTGAGCCTCTCGGGCATGGCGCTCTCCATCGCCGTCGTGGTGCCGTTCCTCAACATGACCAAGCAGTTCTGCGGCCAGATCGGCCAGATCTCGCAGCAGATCAACGCCGTGGTCATGGGCCTTGCCGGCGCCGAGCGCATCTTTGAGCTGCTCGACGAGGAGCCCGAAGCCGACGAGGGCTACGTGACGCTCGTCAACGCACAGGTGAACCCCGAGACCTGGCAGCTCGAGGAAGCCGACCACCGCACCGGCATGTGGGCATGGAAGCACCCGCACCGCGCGACCGGCGAGATCGAGTACGTACCGCTGCGCGGCGACCTGGTCATGGATAACGTGGACTTTGGCTATACGCCCGACCACGAGGTGCTGCACGGCGTGTCCGTATATGCCAAGCCGGGCCAGAAGGTCGCGTTTGTCGGTGCCACCGGTGCCGGTAAGACGACCATCACCAACCTCATCAACCGCTTCTACGACATCGCCGACGGCAAGATCCGCTACGACGGCATCAACGTCAACAAGATTCGCAAGTCCGACCTGCGTCGCTCGCTGGGCGTTGTGCTGCAGGACGTGAACCTGTTCACCGGCACTGTGATGGACAACATCCGCTACGGCAACCTGGACGCCACCGACGAGGAGTGCATCGCGGCGGCAAAGCTCGCCGGTGCGGACGACTTTATCACCCGCCTGCCCGACGGCTACGACACCATGCTCACCGGCAACGGCGCCCAGCTGTCGCAGGGCCAGCGCCAGCTGATTTCGATCGCACGCGCTGCCGTCGCCGATCCGCCGGCAATGATTCTGGACGAGGCCACGTCGAGCATCGACACCCGCACCGAGGCCATCGTGCAAGCGGGCATGGATAAGCTCATGGAGGGCCGCACGACGTTTGTCATCGCGCACCGCCTGTCCACCGTGCGCAACGCCGACGCAATCATCTGCCTGGATCACGGCCGCATCATCGAGCGTGGCAACCACGACGAGCTGATCGCCAAGCGCGGATATTACTACCAGCTCTATACCGGAGCGTTTGAGCTGGAGTAGCTCAAAACATCCCCTACGCTCCCAACGGACCTCCCCGAGGGAGACGGGGTGTTTACTCCGTGCTCAAACATTCTCGCTTCGCTGCGAAGCTGCGCGCGGAGCAAACACCCCCGTCTCCCTCGGGGAGGTCCTGCGCACACGGTCTTTTCTCGCAGCCTGAAAAGAAGTGGTGAGGCCCTGGCCGTTTGGCCAGGGCCTCGTTTTGTAAGGAGGGACTCCACCGTCTCCCGTCCGCAGTCCCGTAGCTAAAAAAGCCCCGTCCCAAAAAGACTGCTTTGGCAGAACGTCGGGTGGTATCCTTGGTAGCCCTGTGCTGCAAACGCACCTTAAACGCAAGGAGTCCCATGGATCTTATCGCCCAGCTCGCCCGCGAGCTCAACTTTAAGGCCGCCAACATCGAGTCAGCCGTCAAGCTCATCGACGAGGGCAACACCATCCCCTTTATTTCGCGCTACCGCAAGGAAGCCACGGGCGGCATGGACGACGTCGCCCTGCGCGCACTCGACGAGCGCCTGTCCTACCTGCGCAATCTTGAGCAACGTAAAGAGGACGTCATCCTGCTCATCGACGCCCAGGGCAAACTTACGCCCGAACTCGAGCAGCAGATTCGCGAGGCCACGCAGCTCCAGCGTGTCGAGGACCTCTACAAACCCTACCGCAAAAAGCGCATGACTCGCGCGCAGAAGGCCCGCGAGGCAGGCCTTGAGCCGCTCGCCAACATGATCATCATGCAGGCCTCGGCCAAGGGCAGCGCACTCGACGCCGCCGCGGCATACGTCAACGAGGAGGCCGGCTTCGACACGCCCGAAAAGGCGCTTGCCGGCGCGGCGGACATCGTGGCCGAGACGGTGGCCGAGGACCCCGAGAACGTCGCCGACCTGCGCGCCTTTACGCAGAACACCGCCGACATCGTCGTCGAGGCCACCGACCCCACCGAGAAGACTCCCTACGAGCCGTACTACAGCTATGACGAGCCGCTGCGCCGTATACCCAACCACCGCGTGCTGGCTATCGACCGCGGTGAGCGCGAGGGCAAACTCCGCGTGCGCGTGAACGTCGACGGCACTGCCGCCACGGCACGCCTCGGCAGCCGTTGGCCCCGACGCCAGGGCGTGTTTGCGCCCGTCTTTGATGCCGCTATCGCCGACGGTTACAAGCGCCTCATGGCCCCCTCGCTGGAGCGCGAGGCCCGCGCCAAGCTCACCGTCCGCGCGCAGACCGAGGCCATCAACGTCTTTGCCAAGAATCTCGAGGGCCTGCTCTCGGCACGCCCCGTACGCGGCGCCCGTGTGCTTGCACTCGATCCGGGCTACCGTACCGGCTGCAAGGTCGCCGTCATGGACGAGACCGGCAAGCTACTCGACCACGGCGTGGTCTACCCCACCAAGCCGCGCCACGACGTCGCCGGCACCAAGCGTGAGCTCGCCCGCCTCGTCAAGAAGGACGGCGTCAACACCATTGTCATCGGCAACGGCACCGCCAGCCGCGAGACCGAGGAAGTCGTCTCGGAGTTCATCGCCGAGCAGGCGCCTGGACTGCGATACACCATCGTCAACGAGGCCGGCGCATCGGTGTACTCCGCCTCCGAGCTCGCCAGTCAGGAATATCCCGACCTGGACGTCACCGTGCGTGGCGCCATGAGCCTGGGCCGCCGCCTGCAAGACCCGTTGGCAGAGCTCGTCAAGATTCCGCCCCAATCCATCGGCGTTGGCCAGTACCAGCACGACCTTGACCAGGCCGAGCTTTCGCGCACCCTGGGACATGTGGTGGAGGACGTCGTCAACCGCGTGGGCGTCGACGTAAACACCGCAAGTGCGAGCCTGCTGGGATACGTATCGGGCATCACGCCGAGCGTAGCCAAAAACATCGTGGCCTACCGCGAGGAGAACGGCGCCTTTACCGATCGCCGCCAGCTTAAGAAGGTCCCCAAGCTGGGGCCCAAGGCATATCTCAACGCCGCGGGCTTCCTGCGCATCAGCGGCGGTAAGAACCCACTCGATGCGACGAGCGTCCACCCCGAAAGCTACGAGGTGGCCACGGCCGTCCTGGAGCGTGCGGGTGTGGCGGCAAGCGAGCTCAGCCGCGGCGGCGTGCCCGACATCGAGCGACGCATCGGCAGCATCTCGGCGCTGGCAAGCGACCTGGACTGCGGCATCCTCACGCTCATCGACATCGTCAACGAGCTCAAGAAGCCTGGCCGAGACCCGCGCGACGACGCGCCCGAGGTGGTCTTTAGCCGCTCAGCACTTTCCATCGACGACCTGGAACCCGGCATGGAGCTCAAGGGGACGGTGCGCAACGTTGTGGACTTTGGCGCCTTCGTCGACGTGGGTGTGCACCAGGACGGCCTCGTGCATATCTCCAAGCTGGCCAACCGCTTTGTCAAGCACCCCAGCGACGTGGTGCGCGTCGGCGACACGGTCAAGGTGTGGGTCGAAAAGGTCGATCGCGACCGCAAGAAGATCTCGCTCACCATGGTGCAGGGCAAATAGCCGCCAAAGCGGACGTCCCCCTCTTCGCGGCGTGCAAAATTGCGAGTATTCAGCATCTCCCGATAGCCCCGCGGCGCTTCAGAGGGCCATAAAAGCAAAAACGGCCCCCGTTTTGGCGTTTTAGGGCCAAAACGGGGGCCGTTCCGCGCTTCAACCAGCTGGTAAAAGTCTTTACCATGCTGAAAACTCGCGATTTTGCACGTCGCTGCAGGGGGTACCCTTGCTTAGGGCAGAATATGGAAACCCAAAGCGGCGATATCCTTGGCAAAACCGCGCACGGTATCGAGCGAGACCTCGTACGGGTCACGGCCGATGTTCTTGCGCTTGGCCAGGATGCTGTTGGGCACCGTGATGATCTGGCAACCGCAGGCCTCGGCCTGGTAAATGTTGATAAGCTCGCGCGTGGACGCCCACAGGACCTCACAGTTGGGCTTGGCAGCGGCCTTCTTGACCGACTCCGTCATAAACGGAATGGGATCGACGCCGGTGTCGGCGATGCGACCGGCAAAGAGCGAAATGATAGACGGCGTCTCGGCGTCAACGGCCTCGACCATCTCATCGACCTGCTTAGGCGTAAAGATGGTGGTAACGTTGACCTTGATGCCGTCGGCCGAAAGCTTGCGGACCAGCTCGGCGGTGGACTCGCCCTTGGTGGTCACGCACGGAATCTTGACGTAGACGTTATCTGCCCAGGTAGCAATCTCGCGGGCCTCGACCTCCATGGTCTCGACGTCGTCGGCAAAGACCTCAAACGAGACGGACACATCGGTGATGTGGGCCAGAACCTCCTTGGCAAACGCGCGGTAATCCGTCACGCCACCCTTCTTCATAAGGGACGGGTTGGTCGTGAAACCCTGAACGTTGCCGTTCTCGTACATGTCGAGCATGCCCTCGAGGTTTGCACCGTCAGCGAACACCTTGATTGCCATCTGCCTGATTCCTTTCGTTTGCATACGGGCATTGAGCTGCTAAACACTTTACCTACGTTTATTAAGGCGTGAACTGCGGTTTTTTATCTTCCCGGCGAACGGTATAAACACCTCAGTGTTTGGATTGATAAATCGATTGAGCATGCAAAAGCAAAGAGTCGCAGTTTGAGCAAACGTCAGAACGCGGGATTCATTAGATGAGGCCGAAATGCCGCATCGCTGTGACGGTGCCGTCGTGTGCGACATCGTCGGTCACGTAGTCGGCGACCGCCTTGACCTCGGGCATGGCGTTGCCCATGGCGACAGCCGTCTCGACCGCACCGAGCATGCCCAGGTCGTTGCCCGAATCGCCAAAGCCAAAGGTGCGCGCATTTCCTTCGCGGCCCAGATACGCCAGCGCTCGCGCCACGCCCACGCCTTTGTCAATACCCTTGGGGCTCAGCTCGCGATTCTGGCCACCGGTGTTGCACAGCTCAAACTCGCAATCGATAAAGCCGTCATCATTGGCTACGCGAGCCAAACTGGGCACACTGAGGCATATCTTGCCCACACGCAGACTGCCGTCGACGCGCATTTCCTCGGTGCTGTGCACCACAGAAGTGCCGATCAGAGACGACTGCTCAACGCCCACAGGCTCCAGGGCAAAAGTAGCCACGTTGGTCTCGAAAAAGGCCTCAATCCCTGCCGCGGCCATACGGCGCGCAAGCTCCTCGATAACGTCCTCGTCAAAGCAGTCCTCGTGTACCACGCGTCCCTCGACCTCGAGCGTGGCGCCTGCCATGGCCACGACGCCCGCGGGGTCGAGCGCACGCAGGCTATCGGCGATAAGCCACAGGGGGCGACCCGTGCAGATAAATGCCTTGTGCCCTGCATCGCGCAGTGCACGGAACGCCTCAACCACCGTCTGCGAGGGGCGAACTGCCGAAAAGTCCTTATCGGTCATATCGTCGGGATCGAACGACGTCAGCGTGCCGTCCACGTCAAAAAAGAGCACGGCGGAATCGGGGCACGCATCAATCATATGGGTTCCTTTCGAGGATAAGGGCAAACGAAGCATCCATCATATAATGGAGCGACGCAACCAGAGAGGTCACCCATGGAATTTTACGCAAGCTGCCCTGAGGGCTTTGAGTCCGCACTCGCCGATGAGCTTAAACGCCTCGGGCTTTCGCATGTCCGCCGGCTGAAGGGCCGCGCTACGTTTGAGGGCGAGCTCGAAGAAGGCTACCGCGCCTGTCTGTGGTCGCGCCTGGCGAGCCGCGTGTTCGTGGTTCTTGGGCGCTTTGAGGCGCAGGATGCCGATGAACTGTACGATAGCGTTTACGACATCGCCTGGGAGAACATCATCCGTCCCGGCGCCACTATCGCCATCACCGCCCGCGGCGTGACCGAGCAGCTGCGCAACACACGCTTCTCTGCCTTGCGCGCCAAGGACGCATTGTGCGACCGCCTGGCCGAAACCACGGGCCGTCGCGCCGATGTCGACGCCGCCGATCCCGATGTTCACCTACTGCTTTCGCTGCGCCAGCGCCGCGCCAGCATTAGCCTGGACCTTTCGGGCGACCCGCTGTTCAAACGCCTGCCGCCCGCAGCGACCCGCGCCGGCGAGGGCGCGCACGTGCTGCGCCCCGACTACGCCGCCCTGGTGCTGGCGCAGGTCGGTTGGACCGCGCTGTGCGAGCGCGAGCTCACAGCCGATGATTACGAGAACGAAGCCCTGCCCACGCTGATCGACGCCTCGTGCGCCGGCGGCGGCCTGCTGCTGGAAGCCGTGAACATTCTGACCGACCGCGCCCCGGGCGCTGCACGCGAGCACTGGGGCTTTGAGGGCTGGCAGCCGCACGACGCCGCCCTGTGGGAGCAGCTGCTTGCCGAGGCACGCGAGCGCGAGGCAGCAGCACGCGAGCGCCAGGCACGCATCGTGGCTGTAGACATCGACCCCGCCGCCCGCAAGACTGCCGAGCGCATGGTCAAGTGCGCCGGCTACAAGCGTTTTGTCGACTTTTGCGCTGCCAAGCCAGCCACCGTGCTGGACCATGCAGGCGCTGTCGCCGGTGCCGCCGTGGTCGCAGACACCACCGAGACCCCGCTTTCACTCATGCACGACGCCATGACGCTGGTCGGCGAGCTGCGCCGCGCGCCCGAGCTTGCCGCGGCGCCGGTCGCTGCGCTCACCCGCGATGGATTGCTGGCCCGCTCGCTCCACGCCGAGCCCGAGCGCTCGATCGCCGTCATGCCCAACAACGAGGAGGCGACCGTCGAAGTCTGGCCGTCGCTCGACCACGCCGCCGCAGCGTTTGAGGCTGCGACCGGCACAGATGCCGAGGCCGAGGTTGCGGATACCAACGAAGTCAACGACAAAGCCGCCAGCACCCCCATGCCCGAACCTGCCGCCACGCTCGACCTGGGCGACGGCAAGCCGCTGCCCGTGCTCATCCCCGAGTCCGAGCAGTTCGCCAACCGCTTGCGCAAGAACGCCCGTCTGCGCCGCAAGTGGGCAAAGCGCGAGGGCGTGAGCTGCTACCGCGTCTACGATGCCGACCTACCCGATTACTCCGCCGCCATCGACCTGTACGAGGGCTGCCCGCAGACGCCGGGCCGCTGGCTCGTCATCGCCGAATACGCCGCGCCCAAGACCATCGATCCCGCGCTTGCCCAGGCCCGCATGCTCGACATTCTGGCCATCGCGCCGCGCATCCTAGATGTTCCCGCCGAGCACGTGCACGCCAAGGCCCGCATGCGTTCGCGCGGCGGCTCGCAGTACGGCAAGCAGGGCGCCGGCAAGGGCGGCTCGGGCGAGCGCGCCAATATCGCACGCCGTCGTCTGCCGCTCATCGAGGAGGGCGGCCTTACCTTTGCCGTCAACTTTGACGACTACCTGGACGTCGGCATCTTCTTGGATCACCGCGTCACCCGCAACCTGGTGCGCGAGCACGCCAAGCAGGCGCGGCGCTTTCTCAACCTGTTCGCCTATACCGGCACCGCTACCTGCTATGCGGCAGACGGCGGCGTCGAGGAAACTGTGACGGTCGACCTCTCCAACACCTACCTGGACTGGGCCGAGCGCAATATGCGCCAGAACGGCTTTGTTGGTCCGCAGCATCATTTTGTGCGCGACGACGTGCTTGCCTGGATTCGCGACCAGCGCCAGACGCGCAACCGCTGGGACCTGATTTTTGTCGATCCGCCCACGTTTTCGAACTCATCAAAGATGGGCCGCCGCACCTGGGACGTCCAGCGCGACCATGTTGAGCTTTTGGCCGGCGTATCGCGCCTGCTCGCACAGGGCGGCCACGCCATCTTTAGCTGCAACCTGCGCGGCTTCCGCCCCGAGACGCGCAAGCTCGCGCGCGCGGGCGTCGTGCTAGAGGACATTACGGCGCAGACCATCCCGGAGGACTTTGCGCGCAACCAGAAGGTGCACCATTGCTATATCGTGCGCCGCCTGCCCATCGAGGACGCCATGGCCGAAGTCGGCTTTAGCGCCGAGGAGATTGCAGAGCGAACCGAAGAGCTGCGCAACCCCGAAGCCCGCAAGCCTCGCGCAACGACGCCCGCGCAAGCGCAGGCCGGAGACCGAGGGTCGCGCGGCGACGGCAAGCCTGCCTGCGCCGGCAAGCCCAAAAAGAAGAAGTTCTACGCCAGCAAGCCCAAGGGCAGATAAACCAAGTTGTGGTGGAATACGGACTGTTTTGCCTGGAATTAGGCAAATTTAGACCGTATTTCACCGCAACTCATATTGGGATGGTGGTTGGCGATCTAGCCTTGGGTGACCAGGCGATAGCCGATACCCACGTGCGTCTGGATATAGCGCGGATGCGCCGGATCGGACTCGATCTTCTTACGCAACGTGCCCATAAAGACACGAAGGCTCGCCAGGTCGCTCTTAGTTGCCGTGCCCCAAATCTCGTGCAGGATAAACTGGTGCGTCAGCACCTTGTCGGCGTTGTGCGCCAGCAGGCACAAGAGCCTGTACTCGATCGGCGTCAGATGCAGCTCCTCGCCATCCATCGTGGCGATGCCGGCATCAAAATCGATATGCAGCTCACCGGTATCGAACGAGCCCTCGGAGGCAACGCCACCCGTTTGCGCATACGAAAGGCGCCTGAGCGTCGTGCGAATGCGCGCGAGCAGCTCCTCGACCGAAAACGGCTTGGTCAGGTAGTCGTCGGCACCGGCATCGAGTGCGCGAATCTTGTCCGCATCCTCGCTGCGCGCCGAGACCACAATGATCGGCATGCCCGACCATGCGCGCACCGACTCCACCACCTTGACGCCGTCCATATCGGGCAGGCCCAGATCGAGCAGCACAATACTCGGTGCCTGCGATGAGGCGGCGGCGATGGCGGCATGGGCGGTCTCCACGGCCATATGGCGCAAGCCGTGCGCCTCGAGCGCGGCAACGATAAGGTTGCGGACGGCGGGGTCGTCCTCAACGACCAAGATGAGCGGTTTCATGGCAGAGTTCGACACAGCGTTACTCCTTATCAAACGAAACGTCGGCGGCGGGAAGCCCAATCGTAAAGACCGAGCCGTGCGGGTCCGCCGCGGCAACCTCTATGCTACCGCCATGCGCCAACATAATGGATCGACAGAGCGAAAGTCCCAAGCCCACGCTGCGATGGCTATCAGCCAAGCCATGGTTGACAGTGTAGAACGATTCAAAGATCCGGCCCTGCTCCTCGGGCGCAATACCGGGACCGTCATCGGCGACGGAACATGCCACCTGTCCATCGTTCGCCATAATCGAGATCACGATATGCGAGCCCGACGGCGTATAGGCAATAGCGTTGTTCACCAGGTTCACCACCAGCTGCACCATCAGGCGCGCATCGACGTTGACGAGCGCCGGCTCGTCGCACGGCACCACCTTAAGATCGTGCTCGCGTACAGCCGGATTCACGTGGCGCAGCGCCTCCTCGACGATATCGTCCATGAGCTCGAGCGTGGTCGACAGATGCATGCCGCCGCCCTCGAGCTTTGTGATGGCGAGCAAATTCTCGACGGTGGCGTTGAGCCATTGCGCATCCGAACGAATGGAAAGGAGCATGCCGCGGCGCGTCTGACTATCGAGCACAGCCGTGCCGGTCGAACCCTGGTCGAGTAGCACGTCGGCATTGCCCGAAATGCTGGTAAGCGGCGTGCGCAGATCGTGCGAGATGGAGCGCAGCAGATTGGCGCGCAGCTGTTCGTTTTTGGCGAGCACCGCCGCCTCCTCGCGGGCCTCCATGGCGCGGGCGCGATCGAGTGCCAGCTCGCCTTCGCTCACGATGGCGTCGGCAAGTGTCCGTTCCTCGTGCGTCAGCACGTCGGGCTCGGCAACGATAGCCAGCACGCCCACCACCGAGGCGGGGTCGCCCGAGCGCACGAGGCCGTCGCCCGTGCAAACCGTCAGGTAGATGCCATAAAACGCCGAGCCGCCATAGGTGGCATCGAGCGGCGTTCCCACATAGGCGGACGCCGAGAGCCGCGGCGGCATCTGGGGCGTCAGCTGGTGCACCGGCGCGGCGTCACCCACGGCCGTGTACGTCGCACGCGGCAGCAAGTCATCATCGTCGGCGTCGGCGCTGTACCACACGACCGGACAGCCCGAAAGACGCGCCAGCTGCGTTGCCATGGCATGCACAATCTGCTGCTGATCGGGACACCGCTGCAGCATGCGGTTGGTCTCGAGCACCATATGCGTGCGACGGTCGCTGGCGGCAGCCTGTGCCAAGGCGCGGCGCAGGGCCAACGCAATCGAGCTCGACACAAGCGAGACCACAAACATGATGAAGAACATGCCGGGATAGACGCGGTCGATAAACGATAGCGAGCAGCGCGGGTCGACAAACAAGAAGTTGTAGAGCGCTACGGCGGCAGCCGAGCTCAGCAAGCAATACAGGCGGCTCCAGGTAAAGAATGCGCACAGCTGCACGGCGAACACATAGACGATCATGATGCTCGGCGCGAGACCAGGATGGTCGAGCAGCGCACCCACAATCGTCGCCGCGACCAGCAGCCCCGCCGATACGCAGGCGTCATACAGAGGGCTGCGACGTGTCAGCGTTGTGCGCCGCCACCAAAAGCTATCGGCAATATCGCCGTCCGCACGGACGTCCATCGGCACCCCGCCCCTCTCTTAAAAACAAAAACCACCACAGAGGGACAGCACCTTTGTGGTGGTTTCCCTTGTGGTGGTTCCAAGTGTATAGCCTTTGCAGCCTGCGGTCGTTAGACAAACAGCACGTGCGCGAGCAGGGCACACACTCCTGTCCATCGAAGACCAACTCCATGCAACCTGTCGGCGACTACGGGCGCTCGTTGGGGGCCAGGCGCTGCATCTTGTTCACAGCCTTGAACTTGGTGAACAGCGGCACATACTCAAAGCTCACGTTGGAGTTCTCCAGGCCATACCAGCGCGCCGGCGTACCAGCAAAGCGGCGGATGATGTACTTGAGCGTGATGGCCGTGCGCTCGCTCGGCTCCACGTCACTCTCGGGCGCCAGGAGCTTGCGGATCATGACGAACTTAAACGTGCCGATGTTGCCCGGATCCTTGTAGACCGAGTAGTCATGCATCTGCGGCGGCAGCTCGCCAGTGGCGGCCAGATCCTGAACAACCTGGCGCAGGTAGGCGTTCACGCGCTGGTTAACCTTGTAGCCCAGGTACAGATGCACGCGGAAAACAAAGTCGGTGCCAAACGTCTCGACCGAATAGGCAAAGGTATGCGGTTCGTCCATGGTCTCGACGTTCACGAACCACCAGGCGCGGGCGCGCTTGGGATGCTTGTCCAGAATCGAGTAGACGATATCGCGGTCGATGTAGTCGGTATTGGTGTCCTTGGTCAGGTACACGATGTTGTCGCTCATAAGCTCATAGCGATCGTCGTCGCGCAGGCGCTTGAGCTGCGGCAGATAGCTGCGCAGCGGCAGCAGCGTAAACTGACGCCGCTCGACCGCCGTGCCGTTGTACCAGCACAGCATAACGCCCATGATGAGCATGGCCATAAGGATAGTGAAATAGCCACCGTGGAAAAATTTGGTGAGCGAACTCACAAAGAAGAAGCCCTCGAGCATAAGGAAGAACACAACGAAGATATACGGGACGACCTTAAGGCCGCGATCAACATGCAAGTAGAAGAAGAGCAGCAGCGTCGTGCACATCATGGTCAGGGTGATCGCCAAGCCGTAGGCGGCCTCCATGTGCGCCGAGCTCTGGAACAGCAGCACCACGATGACGCAGCCCACAAGCATGACGTTGTTGACCATGGGAATATAGAGCTGGCCCTTGGTCTCGGCAGGATAGAAGACCTGCATGTGCGGCATGAGGTCCAGGCGGCTGGCCTCGGACACCAACGAGAAAGCGCCGGTGATGAGCGCCTGCGAGGCAATGATGGCCGCGACGGTGGAAAGGCCGACGGCAAAGGGACGCAGGCCCGGGGTAAGCATCTGGTAGAAGGGGTTGAGGTCGGCGATACCCATGAGCTCCGGGTTGCCGGCGTTGTTGATAAGCCACGCGCCCTGGCCCATGTAGGACAGCAGCAAGCAACACTTAACGAACGGCCATGTTGCGTAGATGTTGCCGCGGCCCACGTGGCCCATGTCGGAATAAAGCGCCTCGGCACCGGTGGTGGCGAGGAAGCAGCTGCCCAGAATCATGATGCCCGCATGGTTGTTGGGGCTCAACAAAAAGGCGATGCCGCGCACCGGGTTGAGGCACAGCAGCACGGCGGGGTGCTGGAAGACAAAGAACAGACCCGTGCCGCCCAGGAACAGGAACCACAGCGTCATGATGGGGCCAAAGGCGTGGCCGATCTTGGCCGTGCCGATGCGCTGCACCAAGAAGAGCGCAATGATGATGGCAAGCGTGATGGCCACGACGCGGGCCTGATCGTCGCCCAGCACGGCATGGACTGCCGGAATGGTGCGCAGGCCTTCGATAGCCGTAGTCACGGTAACGGCAGGCGTGAGGATGCCATCGGCGAGCAGTGCCGCGCCGCCCAGCATGGCGGGGATGATGAGCCATTTGCCGCAGCGCTTAACCAAGCTGTACAGAGCAAAGATGCCACCCTCGCCATGGTTGTCGGCGCGCAGCGAGATGAGCACGTACTTGACGGTCGTCAGCAGCGTGACCGTCCACACGACGAGCGAGAGCGCGCCGAGCACGAACTCCTCCGTGACGCTTCCGATGCCGCCGTTGCCGGCAACGAGCGCCTTGGTTACATACATGGGGCTGGTGCCGATATCGCCATACACCACGCCCAGCGTGACGAGCATCGCCGAGATGCTCACAGGAATCGCAGCGTGCGAGGCTGCCTCCTTGGCCTTTTGTTCCATAAGCCGGTTTCCTCCCAACTTTAACGTTCGAGGGGATTATAGATAATCGTCCCATGTTTTAATGCACTGTTTTCCCAGCTAGATAAACATTTATACGGCCTTTAGGCCACCGCGGCGATATGGAATGTGACAAAGGGACTGTCCCTTTGTCACATTCGTCATTTTCCGAGCCAGTTTTTGAACCACCACTCCATGGATCGGCTCATCTCGGCCATAAAGGGGCTCGTGTGCTTGCGGGTGTAGATATCCACGACGCGCTCCCCCACCTCGCGGGCATGCGGACGGAACATTGCGTCCATCTCGGCCACCTGCGCATCCATGGTCGCGGCATCGGCGCGGCGATAGCGCTCCTCGTGCACCAGGTTCACCACGGGATGCGCAATCGCCGGGCGCTCCTTGCGGGGCGTGCCGATGATGAGCATCGACAGCGGCATGGTATAGGGCGGCAAGTCCAGCAGCGCAGCAACTTCCTCGGCGTTCTCGACGACATCGCCGATATAGCAGCTCCCCAGCCCCAGGGCCTCGGCGGCGACCACGGCGTTTTGGGCAGCGATCACGGCATCCTGCGCCGCGATGGCAAAGTCGCCTAAACCCGGCGCGCGGCGGGGCGCCTTGCCCGTGCGCTCGACAAACTCGGGCTCAAAGCAACCCACGTGCTCAAACAGATCGATCCACTTGGCATAGTCGACCACAAATATAAGTGCCCAGGGCGCCTTGGCGATCATGGGCTGGTGGTCGCACAGGTCGGCCAGGCGATCGAGCGTTGTCTGCTCGCGGATACTCACGATGGAATACATCATCATGGCGCCTGCCGACGGCGCGCGGCTCGCCGCATGCAGAATCGCCGCCCGCTGCTCGTCGGTCACCGCTACGGGACGGTCGTTGTCATCGCGCGCAAAAGCGCGCGTGGACGAACGGTGCTCCAAAATGTCCAGCACCGCGTTGCCCGTGGTCTCGACCGGATAGCCGCCCGCGCCCATGCCAGCGCCCACGTCGCCCGCACCCGTCATACAAACCTGCTCGTTCATCGCCTCAACCTCGCCATTTCTTTAAGAAGCCTTTACGTTTCCGTGTAATTCCCGTCCATTATCGCGCAGGTCGCCACTACATTGCGCCACACCGCCACACATGCGCGCTAATATGGCTGGTTGTTGTGCGCAGCCACCAATCGCAGCGCATATCTTGGTAACAATCGGGTAAACCCCCGCTTTCGTAGTTTTAAGTTTGTGAGGAGTCTCAGCATGTTCGCAGCCGCCATCTCGCTCGTCGGTCTTGCGGCGACCGTCTTCCTTGTCTTGCGCGAGGCCAAAGCCATTCGCGCGCAGTCGGGCACCGTTGCCAAGGGCGCTCTTGGATGGAGCGTCGCCTTCGGTCTGTTCCAGGTCTTTTTGACCATTTGGGGCGCCATGGGCCTCGTCGCCCAAAACGAGCCGCTCGCCTTTGTGATGCTCATCCTGACCAACGCCATCCTCACCGGCTGCGCCTGGGCCAGCATCGCACGCGACCGCATCGCCCCGCGCGTCTTTGCGTTCGCCGCGCCCGACGCCCCCGCCCCCACCGGCAAGCTCGCCCGTCTGCGCGGAGCCTTTGTGGGCAAACCGCTCGTCGCCGCCGTGCTGTGCCTGCTGCTCGCCGGCGTCTTTGCGCTGCTGGGCATGGAGGTCTCGTCCAACCACGACTTTACCTGGGTCTACCCCCTGTGCATACTGCTCGAGTGGGCCATCATCACCACGCTCATGGTCGGCCTGTTCTTCCTGTTCCAGCGCCGCGGCGCAGCTCCCGCCGTCCTGACCTTCGCCCTCTTTATCCTGGGCATTGCCGAGTTCTTCGTCATCACGTTTAAATCCATGCCCATCCAGCCGGGCGACCTTTCGGCCATCTCCACCGCCGCCGCGGTCGCCGGCAACGGCTACACCTACTCGATCTCGCTGTTCTGCGTGCTGTCCATGGGCTTTACCGCCATCGCCATGCTGCTATGCGAGTACGCCGGCCTGGTAGCACCGCACCGTCAGAAGGGTGCCGCCAACGCCAAGCGCATGCTGCTCACCAACCTGCTCGTGGCGGTGCTGTGCCTGGGCGGCGTGACCGCGCATGTCACGCTTATCGACTACTACAACACCCTCGGCATCACCGTCTACACCTGGCGCCCGCTCGAGAGCTACTGGCGCGAGGGTTATCTGCCTGCCTTTATTAGTGCGGCACAGTCCATCAAGCCGCCCAAACCCGCCAACTACTCCGCCGACGACGCCAAGGCAACGCTCAAAAAGTATGCCAAGGCCTATGACAAGTCCGATGCCGCCACAAGCGACGCCCGTACCGCCGCCCAAGAGCAGTTCGATAGCGAGAAGCCCACGGTCATCGCCATTATGAACGAGACCTTCTCGGATCTTTCGATCTATCAGGAGATGCACGCCGGCTACGAGGGCCCGCAGTACTTTAAGAACCTGTCCGACTGCCTCAGCCGCGGCAAGCTCTACGTGAGCGCCTACGGCGGCGGCACCGCCAATACCGAGTTTGAGTTTATGACCGGCAACTCCATGGCCAACCTGGGCTCGGGCGTGTACCCCTACACCATCTACAACATGGAAACGACCGGAAACCTGGCAGAGCAGTTCAAGTCGCTCGGATATTCCACAACGGCCATGCACCCCAACCACGCAACCAACTGGAACCGTGAGAACGTCTACAAGGACTTTGGCTTTGACCAGTTCCTGTCTATCAACGACTTCCAGGGAGCCGACACCTTGCGCGGCATGGTGACCGACCAGGCAACCTACGACAAAATCCTTGAGCTGCTCAACCAGAACGCCGACCCGCAGTTCATCTTTGACGTGACCATGCAGAACCACTCGGGCTACGATACGGGCCTGCTGCCGGCAGATAAGCAGATGCACCTGAACATCGACACGACCGATCTGGACGCCAAGACCATCGAGGACGGCACACTCTCCGATGTCGACGAGTACGTCTCGTGCATCGAGCAGTCCGACCAGGCGCTGCGCTACTTCCTCAATGCCCTGCGCAATCTCGACCGCAAGGTGGTCGTGGTGTTCTGGGGCGACCATCAGCCGTTCTTCCCGTCCAAGTTCAACGATAAGTGGTTTACCGGCGAGGACGACGCTACGCATCAGGAGCGCCTGTGGCAGACCGACTACATCATCTGGGCCAACTACGACGTTGCCGGCTGCGACCAGACGAGCGAGGTCGACGACCTGTCCACCAACTACCTGTCCACCCAGCTGATGCAGCTGATCGGCGCACCACTGACCGACTACCAGAAAGCGCACATGACGCTGCGCAAGTCGCTGCCCGCCATCAACTCGGTGGGCTACGAGGACGCTAGCCTGCGCTGGGCGCTCTCCTCCAACGTCACCGGCGAAGACGCCGTCGCCGCGGCGGCCACCAAGGCGCGCGAGGATTACGCCAAGATGCAGTACTACGAGATGTTCCGCGACGGCAAGAACGTGTACACCGAACACCTCCAGACCGAGGCCAACGAGACCGACCCCAACCTGGCGCCGGGTACGACCAAGATCAAGTAGCGGGGATCAAGTAACGGGGTCGGGGGCCCGAATCGGCGGCAGGCGGAGGTACGGGAAAGGTCTGCTGCTCAAACAGTCCTGCGCAAGACGGGGGCCACATTAAGTGGCCCCCTTTGCGTGCGGAACTCGCGACAGACCTTTCCCGTGCCTTCGCCTGCCGCCGCCCCTCACCCGTTGCGGGTTGAGTGGGCTGATAAAGAAACTGCGCTCACCTCATGGTAGAAGCGTGGCCTGTCATGCGAATCGCGGAAACTGTGTCCCAGAATTCACGTCCGGAGTGGGATGCACTTTCCGCTTGAGGACCTGTTGGGAAAGCGCATCCCACTTCAAGAGTAAATTCCGGATCGCACTTTCCGCTAAGGC